>JAFGQR010000108.1 GCA_016935555.1 Verrucomicrobiota bacterium | reverse complement strand
AGAGTCCTTGACGACCGCCCCGCAACTTGCGCCTTGCAGCGCACAAACTTGATCTGCGAGCAACGTCTTTCACGGGTCAAGGACTCTGGCGGGATTGTGGCGATACGAGATGTAACCCCCATCGCCCCGCCCCAATCGCGTCACGCGCTTTGGCTGAAGCAATCCCACTGGAGGCGGCCCCCCAGCTTCTTCACCGCGTAGCCAACCTCGCGCGTGTAATCGCCATACACAATCTGCGTGTGGAATCCCTGCATCTCGCGGGCCAGCCTCCGCCAGTCGCCGTCGATCTCGATTTCCATCTGCGAACGGCACGCGGGATAGGACGGGGTGCCGACAATGGTGCCGCGAAACCCCTGCCACCGGGTGCAAGCCAGGTTGGGGATCACCGCGGTGACCGTCTGCCCGAGCGTGTAATGGGTCTTGCAGGCGGCGCCATAATCCGACTCGTAATGGGTCATGATCGTCGCCGGTTCGAAATCGCGGCCGTTCATGCGGCGCGGCCCCTGGCAGTGCGCGACGAAAAAGAGGCCGTCGTGCGGCACATGGGAGTTGCACACGAACGCCGGGCGGCTCGCGATCCACCGCAGCAGCACGCCGGGAAGGGTGTGCGAGAGGTCCGTGTGGCAGAACGCGGTGTAGCCTTCGTCGTTGGCCAGGCTCAGCACCAGGCAGGCCGGGGTGTCCAACATCGCAATCTGACGGTGCCCCATGCACCTCGAAAAGCCGAAGTTGCTCGCGCCGGTTTCGCGCAGGTACTGCCGCACGACGTGCAGCGCGAGAAACGAGTTGAACACGAACTTGCGGTCGGTCTGCAGCGTGACGTTCGGCAGGTTCAGCAGGGCGACCGTTTGGTCCTCGACCCGCTTCAGGGCTTGCGGATCCGCACGGGTGGAGGCGAGCCGCTTCGCGAATTCCTCCTCGGTCACGTTGACGAATTCGTATCCCCAAACCTCCTTGGCCACCTGCGGGCCGCGCTCCTGCGCGGGGGCGCTATAAGCCTCCAGCCCGCCAATCGTCAGCATTTTCGTGCCCCGCGCGTTCTTGAGGCCGTAGTGGCTCCGCAGACGCCAGAGCAATTCGTCGTCGCTGTCCACCACCACGTCGTCCACGTCGCAGTCCCGACGCACCCTCTCGTCGCCATTGCCCCGCAAGAATCGCCAGTGCGCAATCTCGAATCCCAGGTAGAACGGCCCGGAACGGTGGCGGACGAACATCACCATCGGAAGCGGAAGCGGCCAGTCGGTGACGTATCCGGCAGCATACAACACGCAAAGATCGGTGTCGCCCACCGCGAGCCGGCCGAGCTTGGCTTGCGAGTCGAGCAGTTCCACAGGCTGCACGTGCAGCGGGAACTCGGCTTTTTGCCGGAGCTGGTCCAGGTCCTTGCCGATGCGCGCCGCCTCCTCCCGGGCGGCTTGGTGCGTGTGGATGGCGCCGTAGCTGCGCCACGAGGTCCGATCGCCCCGGGCCGGCACGTCGTAGACCAGCACCGGCTTGACGCGCAGCGGCGCCCCGCGCGGGAACGGCGGGTCGGCGGGAACCGGCGCGGCCTGGGCTGCCCGGGCTGTGGCGCCGATCAGGGTCACCCCGCCCATCGCCACTCCTGCGGCGCTCATGCCCTGCAGGAAGTGCCGCCGCGAAAGGCCGGCGGTGGACGACGGCTGCGGACTGCAACAGCCGCCGCCGCAAGGTTGCCGGCCAGGGATGGGCAGCCGGCTCAAACGTTTTCCCGTGGATTGTATTGGGTCGTTCATAGGGATCTGCTGTGACACATGTCGGATGCTGCCTGAACGAACGGGAGGGATCAAGCCGCTGAATCCGAGGTTGAGGCAAGGTCCCCCAAGACAGGACGCGATGTCCCGGCCGGCTGCGTGGAGGTAGGGACGCGTTCCACCGCGTCCCGGACTTTCCCTGGGCGTGTGCGACGGTCCAAGGGCTGGACCCTGGGGGGCCGGGCCGCCTGGTGGTTATTCTTCGCGTGAGTGGCCATCGCTCGCCAGCGCCAGCGGGGGACACATGGGACGCGGTGGAACGCGTCCCTACCCTCGCGAAGCGCGGGTCCCTGGCTTTCCCTTGTGCCGCACCTGGGACGGCGCGATGGGGCATCGTGCCCGATCCCGGTTCATGGCCTCGATTCACGTCCGAGTTTCGGAGGTGTGCTCTACCCACGGGCTCCTGGAGGTTTCGCCGGCGACCACTGCCTCGCATTCCGCCCCGGGGCGGGCAAGTCCACCACCATCAAAATGTTCACCAGCCTGCTCGCGCCCACCCCTGGCAGCGTCCGCATCCTGGGCGAGGACATCGGCGATCCGCGGCACCGGAGGCTCAGGACTTGGCCGAGCTGCCGATCTGATCAGGGGGCCCGTTCGGATTCGGGGATGTGGATGACGGTGAGCAGGCACGAGTCCCAGGCCCGGCCGCCGCGGCTGTTGTTCCAGGTGACATACAGCGTGTCGCCCTCGGGCGACAGCGCGGAGCTGAAGGTGCCGCGCAGCGTGCAGCCGCAGGCTCGCGCGAAATGCGGATGGAGGAAGGCGATGACCTTCCGACGGCGGTGCCGCGTGTCGTATTGCACCACGGGACAGCCATCCTGCTCGCTGCCTCCGTGTGCGCCCGGGACGTAATACAAATACCGCCCCGTCGGATCCGCATCCAGACTCGTGATGTAATGCTGGGTTCCGACTGCCGCCGGGCCGAGCCGCTCCACGCGTTCCGTGCGGGTATCGATCGAATACACCATCGCCTCGCGCGCGCCCTGCCCATTCGACACGGCATACAGCGCGCCCGCCCGTGTTTCTTGCGTGACGGCGCGCATGCCGATCTCGGCGGCCAAGCGCGTGGGCGCACCGCCCGCAGCGGGGTCGAATCGCATCAATGCGCCGGTGTCGTTTCCGGGAACGAAATACACCCGTCCCGTGGACGGGGCCAGGGCAAGGGACCGCGCCGGTCCGTTGGGACCCGAATACAGCAACTTGCGCTCGCGCACGCCATACGCAAAGAACCGGATGCCTTCCTCCTTTTCGCGGTTCATGGCAGGCGCAGTCCCGCCGTAGAAGATGAGGCGCCCGGGATCCAGAACGCTGGCGGGGATGCTGTGCCTGGGGATGGGCGCGGCGGCGACAACTTCGGCGGTCGTGCGTCCCGGGTGGTACCGGAGAATCCAATCTCCGCGGTAGTGGTGGGCGTCGGTGGTGACGCGTGGCGAGCCGCGGTGGGTGGCGAAGTAGAGCCAGCCGTCAGCACCCGGGTCCAACCGGCTGTGGATCTTGCCGGGCGTGTAATGGCCATCCGGCAAGGCCAGCACCTGGCGCACATCAACCGCCTGCCGCAGCGTGCGCCTGGCCGCGTCGTATTCATAGAGGAACGCGTTTCCACCTGGCGCCAGGTGATCGCCAATGGCCGAGTAGTATCGTCCCGTGACCGCCACGCCATCGCCCCAGCACGACCACGGATTTCCCGCGTAGGACTGGCCGGGGTAATACATCGTCTCAATCACCGGTGGCGTGCGGGCCACGACCACCCCGGGACGCAAGGTGGGGGTTGGCCTGAGAAACGCCTCGGTCCGGTCGCGGACGAGGGTCTGGCCCTGCGGCAGTCGGGGCGGCCAGGTCAACGGGCTCGAGGCCGCCGCGGCGGTGGCGGTCAGATGCCCCATCGGGGCGGGGCAGCCCGCCATGCCCAGCACCGTCAGCACACAGGCGGCCGCGCGCCGTGCCGTTGCAGCCAAGAAGGTGCGGCAACGCATGGGAGGCTTCATGGTTCTTCGACGGTGAGACACTGGTTGGCGGGGGTGTTGGGGTGGTGCAACTCGCGGCCACTGGGCAGGCGCACCGCGACGTCCACCGTGGTGTTCGCGCCCAGGCCGAAGTGGCAGACGGCCGGCTGTCCGCTGGCGTAGCCGTAGCCGATGTGGAGTTCCTGGAAGCTCAGCAACCGGTTGGGTTGGTTCATGTGGCCGGCGGTGAAGACGCGGATCGCGGTTCCCAAGCCCATGCGATTCATCTTCCGGCCCACCACTCGCACGTGGAGCCAGTGCTGCGGCGGCGTCTCGTTGCGCAGCAGGCGGCAATGGTTGTCGGCAAACCAGTTGACCAGGAACACATCCAGCCGGCCGTCGCCATCGTAATCCCCCGACGGTCCGGCCGGAAAATACACCATCGGGCCGCGGACCGCCCGCAACGGTTCGAAGCGCGGCACACCATCCCGGAGGCCGGTGTGACGATAGATCAAGGGAACGACCCGGCCGGTTTCCAGCCAGGCGGCGGACACGTAAATGTCCGGCCAGCCGTCGTTGTCGAAATCCTGGATCTCAACATGCGGGCATCGGACGGGCACGGCTTGGGACAAGCCGGCCTCGCGGGTGATGTCGCGGAATCGCGGCAGGCCGTCCCGCAAACCTGTGTTGAGAAAAACCCGGTTGCGGGCCTGGACGCAGTGCGCGCTGACCACCAGGTCCAGCCGGCCGTCCCGGTTCAGGTCGCCCAGGGCCGCACCGCACGGCCAGTCCTCCGCATCACGCGGCTCGTGGGCGAACACGGCCTCCAGCTCCGTGGCCTCGCGGTACCGATCTCCAGGCTGGCTCAGGAAAAGCCGGTTCGCGTGCGGCACGAAAAAGTCGGGACGGCGGTCCGCATTCAAGTCGCCCAGGGCCAGTCCCAGGCCCCACAGGCCTGCCGGCAAACCGGCTTCGCGCGATGCGTCTTCGAACAACAATTTCCCGACCTGGCGCAGCAGCACCGAGTGCGGCTGGCCGGTGAACCGGTCGGCGATGAGCAGCAAATCGAGCCGGCCATCGTGGTCATAGTCGAACACGCCCACGTTGCGCGCTCCGAGCAGCGTGTTCGGGCACGCGCCGCTTTCCCGCGACACGTCGGCGAGGCGTCCGCCGTCGTTGCGGAACAGGAGATTTCCGCGGACTTGGGCGGTGCGTTGGGGTTGCGTGGTGCGGCTGGATTTGGCCCGCGCATTGTTGGCCACATACAGGTCGAGCGAGCCGTTGTTGTCGAGGTCGGCGAACACGGCGCCGCTGGTGCGCGCGTGGAATTCGGCTGGCGTGCCGCGCACCGGTTCGAACCGAGTGCCGTCAAGTTGCCGGAACAGCCGGCTGGGCACGGGTCCGGACGCGGGGCGATACTCCGCCGGCGGCCGGTCGCAGAACCCGCCGACGAACAAGTCCAGGCGCCCATCGCCATCCACGTCGCCCCAGGCGCCGCCGTGGCCGAGCAAGCCGGCCAGCGGTTGGCGTAACCCGGCCGAATCGGTCACATCGCGGAACACCATCGGATCAGGGGACGCGGAAACAGCCTGCGGCGGCGGTGTGTGGAGCGGGCCGGGCGCTGGATTTCCGGCTGCGGTCGACCCGACGCCGGTCAGGGGTGGCACGAGCGGGGAGGGGGCGGCGAGGGGGGCCGCGAGGATCACGAGGGACATCGCGTTGACAAGAAATCGCCCGCCATCGCAGGGTCGCCTCGAAAGTGGCTGTTCGAGGGTCGTCATGTCGACATGTGTATCTCCATCATGCCCCGCCTGCCACCTCATTTTCCCCGCCGGCAGAAGCGACGGTTGGTTCTCGTCGGCATCATTCCTGCCCCGTGCCGGGCCGCGGCGGGCGAACTCGGTTGACTCCGATTCCTGGAGAGGGCGCCCCCCTGTCTTGCATGCGCACCGCGCCCTACCAGGACCTGATTGGGGTTGTCTTCTGATTCAAGGGGTGAGCCGATGAACCATTGCCTTGAGCCCTTGGCCCGTGCATGATTCGAGCCCGTGAACCGCACAGCGAGCGATCCGCGATGCGTTTAGGACGTTGACGATTCCAGCCGGGCCGTGACGGACAACAGACGGTCGCCCGGTTCCAGGGTGATCGTGTGCTCGCGCGGATCGAATTCACGGTGCGGACGCCCGTTCACCTCGACGCTGCGCAGTGTGCGCCCCGCCGGCGGCCGCAGGCGCAACACCACGCGCGCAGGCGGGGTGCGCGTGGGCGGGACGATTTCCGCCTGCACCGTGCGCGCGCCGTCGCGCGAGGCGAGGCGGTAACTGACGGGGCCGAAGGCCGTGGGGGCGTTGCGGACGTCGAGGGTGGCGCCGTCCCGGAGCCAATCGTCGGGAATGAGGGGTGCGAGCCACAGGCGGTTGCCTCGCTCCTGCACCAGCAGGGTGCGCGTCTGGTGCAGGAAATAGCCGGTCTCGTGCGTCTTGTCCCAGGCGCCGCTGTGGCGGAAGTGTTCCCAGAGGGTGAGCACCTCGGTGTTGAGGAGGGAGGCGAGGCTGTTGAAATACGAGCGGAGGAACGGCTTCACGTCGTCGCGCAACGCCAGGATCTCCGCGTGGCGGCAGTAGAAGGGCTGCACCTTGGCAAACCCGCCCAGGTGGAACCAGTCTTTCGCGTTCTCCGCCGCCGGGTAGTCAAACCAGCCCTCGCCCAGAAACTGGACATCTTCGAGGTGGTTCAGCATTTGCGTCACCTCAGGGTCGTCGGGGGCGAAGACGCCCGTGGGCACGAGTTGATGCGCGCCCAGTTCGACGTCGTAAGCCCAGCTTCGGCCGGCGTCCTCGCCGGGGAAGAAGTGTTCGAGTTTGCCGGGGCTGTGGACCTGCGAGGGATAGAAGGGGATCCACGTGCCATCGCGCAGGGGAAGCGCGGGCGATTGGGCCTGGGTCCAGCGGTAGGCGCGCAGGACGTTTCGCCGCAACTCGTCCGCCGCGCCCGAATACAGGCGGGCGCGCGGGTCGCCGATCCCGCCCAGGCCCGCACCCAACTCGCGCAACGCGGCGTGGTAGTAGCCGTTGAGCGTGAAGTGAAAGGCAAATGCGTTCCAGTCCGCCATCACCCCCGGCGGCATCAGCCCAAACTCCGGCACCGGCTGGCCGTCCAGCCCGACGCGTTTCGTCTTGTGCAGCTGGCGCAAAATCCAGTCGCCCACGCGCCGCAGCTCCGGAGCGTGCCGCCGGAGCCAGTCCCGGTCGCCGGTGAGCCGCGCATGCTCGCCGAGCGTCCACAGGTGCCAGCCGGTGCCGAAGGTGGTGTAGCCGGTGGTTAGAAAGCCGTTCGTATGATACCGGTGCATGAAATATTCCAGCCCGCGCCGCGCGAACTCGTGGTGCCCCAAAAAGTCCATGCCCCGAATCACCGAGTGCGCCTCGCTCTCGAGCGGCCCATAGGACATCGCCGCAATCCACGGCGCCACCCGCGCCCCCTCAGCCTCGTTCCGTGCCGCAATCCAACATCGCACCCGGGAGGAGCGGATCACCCGGTTGAGCAGGTCGTCCGGCGTCTCGATCCGCATCGCCGCGTCCAGCAAGCCTCCCCAGTAGCGTTCCAACGCCGCGCGCAGACGCGCCACGTCCGCCACCCCCAGCGCGCGCAGACCGCCAGCCCCCAGAAACACCACGGTGCGGCTGCGCGCGCGCCCCGGGAGCGTGCCGGCGAGCGTCAGGCTTCCTCCATCCATCCGGGCGGTGAGCGGTCTCGCCTCGTCCAAGACCACCGCAGCCTCCGTCATGCCCAGCCGGGCGACGATCCGGTGGGCGCCTTCGCGCTTCAGTTCCGCCGCGGGAGCAGCCCGGCGCGCTTGTCTGAACCGAAGCTCGAGCCGCGCCGGCGCCGGCTCATCGCGCAGATTGTCGACGATGAACTCGGCGACGCAGACGGCGGCGCGGTTCAGGCGCGAGGGATTCGGGCCATCGTCATCGGCCGGCGCCACCAACACGCGCTCTGTGCAGCGCAGACCGCCGTGTGTCCACGTCATTTCGGGAATCGGCAGCCAGCCGCCCTCGAGCCGCCTGCGGAGGGGCCCGGGCGCACCGTCGCCAAGCACGGGTTGGAGCTGGCCTGCGCTTGCGAACCAGTCGTCGCGCGTTACGGGCGCGACCGGGTAATGCACGGTGCCGGCGCGGTCGACGACGTACTTGGTATTGTCGCAGGCCAGGGAGAGCATGACCGGGCCTTCGTCCTGGGCCGCCCGATGCGTGCGAGCCAGCGCCTGCGCCAATGTCTGGTCCGGCAGTCGGCGAACCTCGTCGAGAACGGTTTTGCGGCCCGCGACGCGTCGCCGGTATTCGGCGAGTGTTGGCGGGGCAGCGGGGGGATCGGCCCGCGACACGAACAAGCCCCGGCTTGGCACGTGAACGCTGTTGCTGGCGAGCAGGTCTTCCAGGCCCACGCCCACCCCGCCCGCCGGCAGGTGGAACTGCAGCAGGGTCGCATCGCCCTTCAGCGGCGACGGCCGGGAATACCGCACCCTCAGCGAAAGCGGCGCCGCCATGTCCCACGCGCGCCACCCGCCGGCCGATGCCGCCCCCGCCGCATCGCCGTCCAGGCATTCGCCATTCAAGACCCGCACCCGGCCGCGCGCGCCGGGCACCGGGTTTTCGGCTTCGGCGACGACGGTGGTGTCGGCCCAGCGCGTTCGGGTGTAGGCCTCGAGTGGACGCACCGTCACCGGGTTCTGCCCGGCCCGCAGCAGCCAGCGGACTTTGCGCGTCTGGAGCAGATCGCCCGTGGGGCCCTTGGGCGAGAGACGAGTCACCCACCAGCCGCCGTCGAGGGTGGTCGTGCCTTCGAGCGGCATCCAGCGGCCCTGCCAGGCGGACTCGCCGAACCACCCTTGCACCCGCACACTGTTGGTGCCGGGCTGCAACGCGCCATCCGCCAGCCGCAGACGCAATTCCCGCAGCACCCGTTTGCCGGCCCAGTTCAATCCGATGCACGCCATCCCCGCGGCGTCCGGCGCCAGCCGGTAATTGCCGTCGGCTTCGGGCGCCAGCGGGGTTTCCTGGAACACGTCTTCAGCTGGAAATTCATGCAGGCGGCTGGCGGCCGTGCCCTCCAGACGCTGCGGATTGGAGGTCACCACCGCCGCAAAGCGCGCCACGTCCACGGCCTGGTCCGCCGCATCCCGAGTCGGCGGGGCGACACGGAGGAGACGCGCGTCCGCCCAATTGGCCATGTCGCACGCGATGCCGTCGCCGGCATCCTGGGCTTCGAGAACCAGTTCCTGGGCGCCTGCGACCGGCACGCGCACCCGCCTGGCTTCCTCGCCGCTGCGCATCACGCCGCTGTCGAAGAGCATCCGGCCATCGGCCAGCACGCGGAAGATGACGCTGCCCCCGGCACACGGCTGCACGCCCACGTCCGCCTCGAAGCGCTCGAATTCGCCTCCGAGCAGGATGACGAGTTTGCCGTGGGCGTGATGGCCGACGCCGCGGGCGTAGGCTTGCGCGCCAATGCGCAGCGGTTCCCCGGCCTTTTGCGGATCGTGCGCGGCGGTGTCGAAGCCGGGGACACCCCACTGTTGGCTCCTCGCAACCAGCAGTTCCGGATGATCGGAAAGCCATTCGACCGTTGGAAGCGGCGCGTCGGCGGCCACCGCGCCCAGGGCCAGGCTCGCCAGGCAACCCAAGACCGCCCGGCCGCTGCCAGACGGTTCAAAACACAATGGGAATTTCATGAGTCAGAATCTTGATGCGCCCAAGATTATCCAGCCGCCCAAGGCCGGTCCAATCCAATCATGGCGGTTCCTTAAGCCGTTCGCGCTTCCCCAGACATCGGAACCATGAATCCTCGCGGCTTGAAAGGGGCTGAAACCCGCGGTCCGGGGCGGCGGGCCCCGAAACCGCGGTTGCAAGGCGGGCGTCTGCCGTTACACTCGAATCATGCGTAGAAAAGCCCTTGTCCCGCCGGCGCTGGCGTTCGTGGCGGCGGTTGCTGTTGTATTCAACGCGGCGTCGCTTGCGGCTCAGGACGCGCCGGCACCGGCACGGTGGACGTGGCAGGAGACGCATGCCGCGGTTGACCCGAAGGGGGACCTGATGTGGACGCCGCGGCCTTTCGTGTTCGAGAAGGGCGCGTCGGTTCGCTACATCGATTTCGAATCCGGCGACGACGGGGCGCCGGGGGATGCCCCCGGGAGGGCATGGAAACATCACCCCTGGGACCCGCAGGCGGCCGGCCGGGCCGCGGCGTGTTCGGGCGTCCACGCCTACGTGTTCAAGCGCGGCGTGGTGTACCGCGGGCATCTCCGGGTCAGAGACGCGGGCCGCCCCGGCGAGCCGGTCCGACTGACGAGCGATCCGGCCTGGGGCGACGGCGAGGCTGTGGTGTGCGGCTCGGAGCGGGTGCGGCGCTGGACGAAAGGGGCCGTCCACAAGGACATCCCCGAGCCGGAAAAGGTCTGGTGGGCGGATTTGGATTTTGCGCCGCGCAGTGTGTGGACCGTGGGAGGCGACGGCCGGATCACCCGGCTCCCGCTGGCCCGGGTGCCGAACTGGAGGGTGACGAATCCCGATGATGTGAAGAGCGAGTGGTGGGCCTGGGACAACCCGCGCAGGGCGTTTGGCAACACCATCACCAACGCGGCCGGCCAGGCGATGCACCTGGGCATCGACACCCGGCACATCCGGGACAAGCCCAAGGACTATTTCCAAGGAGCCCTCATCTGGCCCGAGTTCGGCTGGGTGATGAGCGCGCCGTACCCGACCGAGGTGGAGATCGTGGACCTCGAGCAGCACGGCCTGGGCTTCGGCGGCTGGACCGGCGGCGGCACCGGGGGCGTCATCATGCGCGCCATGCGCTATTACCTCGAAGACAAGCCGCATTACCTCGACGATCCCGGCGGCGAATACTGGTTCGACAAGAAAGGAAAGGGCGGGCGGCTTCACGTGCGTCTGCCGGGCGACGCCGATCCGAACGGGGCGCAAGTCGAAGCGGGGCGCTGGATGAACCTGGTGGACGGGGAGAGGGTCGAGCACCTGCATGTCACAGGGTTGACCTTCCGGTTCACCACTCCGGCATGGGCCATCACGGCAGCCCCGTGGGATTTCAGCACCAAGCCGTGGGGGATTCGCCCCGAAGTGCACCCGGGCTGCGTGCGCGTTTGGGGCGAGGGCCGCGACATCCGGATTGCCCATTGCCGTTTCGAGCACGTGTTCTTTCCCATCCGGATTCGCGCGCTGGTCGCAGGCCAGCGGGTGGACGACGTGCGGATCGAGGACAACGACTTTCGCCACACGGACGACGGGATCTTGTCGGTGGCGGACGGTTCAGGCTGGGGATACGCCCAGCTCCGCGGCCGGCTGGGCCGCGTGCGCATCTACCGCAATCATTCGCTCGAAACCGGCCGGCGCCCGTCGCGTTACGGCACGGGCACCGGCATGCATGTCGCCGGGGCGCGCACGTTGGAGGTGGCGGGCAATGTGATTGAGCGTTCGTATGCGCAGGGGATTGATGTTCACGGAGCCAAGGTCAACGGCATGTGGGGCGATGTGCCGTTCGCGCGCCACCTGATCCACCACAACAAAGTCTGGGAATCGATGCTCAACTGCAACGACTACGGGGGGATTGAGACCTGGCAGGGGGGGCCGTTCTACGTCTTCAACAACCTTGCCTACAACGCCCTCGGGTATCGCCACTGGGAGCGGTACACGGGCACCGACCCCGGCTTCGGGCACGCCTATTATCTGGACGGCGCCTTTAAAAACTACCACTTCAACAACATCGCCTGGGGCAAGGCCAAAGACACCGCCAGCCCCGTCGTCAATTGCTCCGCCTTCCAGGAAATCATCAGCTACCAAAACACCTTCTTCCATAACACCGTCTACAATTACCACGCCGGCTCGCGCCGCCAGGCGCCCGTGGCCGGCCGCAACAAATACCTCGCCAACGTCTGGCACAGCATCGGCAAACACGTCTTCCGCCACGCCGATCCCGCCCGAACCCAGGCCCAGGGCAACGCCGCCGACGCCGGCCCGCCAAAATCCCGGTTCGCGCTCGAATCCAACGCCTACGGCCGCAATGTCTTCCACGACTTCGCCGAAATGGGCGTGCTCGAACCCTCAGGACGCTGGCTGCAATCCTTCGAGGACTTTCAGGCCGCGCTCAGAAAAAACCGCAGCCTGCTCAGCGAGCTGGGATGCGTCAGCGCGGCGTCGCCGCTGCGGGATCCCGGCCGGGGCGATTTCCGGCCCGCGAAGGGCTCGGTGGCGGTGGACCGTGGGGTGAAGGTGTTCGTGCCGTGGGCGCTGTCCGGAGTGGTGGGCGAGTGGCATTTCTATCCCAGGGGCGACGACCCCGCGCACATCATGGACGAACACTGGTATATGACCGACTACCACGTCTCCCGCGACACCTATTACGAGCGGCCCATGTACCCGCTGCGCGGGGTAAACGTGCGGGCGGCCGACTACGTCCCCGGCGCCCTGGAGGACTGGACCGCCGGCGCCTTGAACCTGAAAGCCTCACAAAACCAGTACGCCGTCCTCGCCCACGCCGACATGATGCGCCCCTTTTCGTTCCGGGATTTGAAGAAAAGCCGCCACGAAGGCGCCCAACCCGAGCCCTGCACCGTCGAAGGGGAGGCGCTGAAGAACCCGCAGATCCACACTTCGAACCTGCTGATTGAAGTTTATTTCAGGACCGCCCCCGGCCACGCGGGTGGGGTGCTGATGGAGAAGATGAAAGGCCGCGGCTACAGCCTGGCTGTCGACCAGACAGGCCGCCTCGCATTCCGCGTGAGCGCAGCCAACGCCTCGGCCTCGGTCGGAAGCCGAAACCGCGTCAACGATGGCCAGTGGCACCACGCCATCGCCGAGGCCGACCGCCGGTCCAAAACGCTCACCCTCTACGTGAATGGCCGCCAGGACGCAACCGCTCCCGGCGTGGATGCGTCCGTGTCCCTGGCCAACGACGGCGATGTCCACGTGGGAGGCACACCCCACGGACGCTGCCTGGACGGGACGCTGGATTTCCTGCGGCTGGCCCACGGCACGCTGGCCGACGCGGACACGACAATCGGCGAGCTGTGCGCCTGGCAGTTCGACGGGCCGTTCCTGCGCGATTTCGCAGGCCGCAAGCCGGCGGGGGCGCACCGGGACGCGGGCGCGATCGAAGAGGCCGATTGAACGGGCAAAGCTGGCGGCCTGCGCGCCCACCCATGAACCGCCCGGGGACGGAGCGTTCATGCCCCTTTCCCTTGAACCGCGGATGGCAGGGCCGGGGCTGAGTTCCCGGGTGAAACGGCCGGAGTTGACGGGCATCATGACGAGCGGGCCGAGGCCGGACCCGCAGCCGCCGCGCGGTCGGGCGGCCGCATCCAGTCGTCGACGATGCACGCGGTCGCGACATCGGCGCCCACGTTCAGCGTGGTGCGGGCCATGTCGAGCAGGCGGTCGACGCCCAGGACCAGGGCGATGCCTTCGGGCGGGATGTGGAAATTGGCGAGCAGCCCCATGATCAAGGGGAGAGAGGCGCCGGGAATGCCCGCGACGGCCACCGCGCTGAACACGGTGAGCAGCAGGAGCGTGAGCTGGCTGCCGAGGGCGAGCGGGACGCCGTAGACCTGGGCCACAAACAGGACCACGCACCCTTCATACAGCGCGGTGCCGCTCATGTTCAGGGTGGCGCCCAGCGGCAGCACAAACCCGGCGGTGCTGGAGGAGATGCCGAGGATGTCGCGGCTGGTCTGGAGGCTGGTGGGCAGGGTGGCGTTGCTGGAGCTGGTGGAAAACGCGGTCACCAGAACGGCGCGGGTGGCCTTGAAGAACGCGCGCGGGGATCGGCGGCTGAGAACCCGCAAAAGCAGCGACATGGTGCCGAAAAGGTGGGCTGCGATGCCTCCCAGCACACACACCACAAAGAGCAACAGCGCCGCCAGCACGTCCACCCCCACCTTCACCACCAAGCTGGCCATCAGCGCCGCGATCGCCACCGGCGCCAGCAACATCGCGTAGTGCACAATGCGCGCCATCAGCTCGGCGAGAATCTCCAGCAGTTCCTCAAGACGCTGCCGCCGACCGGCCCGCAGCTGCGTGCCCGCAGCCCCCACCAGCATCGCAAACAAAATCAACGGCAACACCTGGAAATCCACAATCCCCCGAAGCACGTTGCGCGGCATGAACATGTCCACCAGCGTCGCCAGCGTCACCCGCGGCTGCATCTCCACCCCCGCCTCCGCCTCGCGCGCGTCGACCCCATATTTCTCGGCCAATTGGGCCCGCGCATCCGGAGAGAGGCGTTCGCCGGGGCGGACAGTGTTCATGAGGATCAACCCCAGCGCGACGCCCACGGCCATGTTCAACCCGAAGAGGGCAAAGGTGCGGGCCGCGAGCGGGCCGAGCCGGGCCAGGGTGCCCAATTGCACCATCCCCAGCGCGAGCGAGGCGAAGATGAGCGGCACCACCACGAAACACAACAGCCGCAAAAACACCTGGCCGATCGGATCCAGGATCTCGCCGGCCACCCAGATCGCCCCCGCCCCCGCCCCCGAACTCCACCCCGCCCACAGCCGCGCCGCCAGCCCTGCTCCCAACCCCAAAACCATCCCCCACATGATCCGCAGGGCAAGACGATCGGCGGCGCAAGAGGGACTGATCACGGCCCGCATTGTAGGCCAAACCCGGACGCCGTCGATGGAGTTTTCCGGATGGAAAAAGCCGAAGCGCCAACGAAGACCTCCAAAGGCGGGAGGCCCGTTGGGGATGGGGAGCCGTGCGTGTCATGCCGCATGCCCGCATGCCCATCCGGATAACAAGCCTCCAACGGCATGACCTCGCCTCCGCGACCCCTGCCGTGGCTCAGCCCGCGGCCAGGTGCCTCCATCCTTCCCGAAACAGCATCCACGCAAAGCCGACCAGGAACACGGCCAGAATGCGCATCACCACCCGATACGGCCGCCCGGCGAGCAGCTGGCGGGAGCGTGCCGCGAGCAACGCCAGCAGCAGCTTCGAGCCGACTAGCAGCAGGTAGAAGCCGCCCAGAAACGCCGCCGCCGCCAGCCAACTCTCAGCTATGGCCCTGGTCAGCGCCGCCGCACCCACCGTCAGCCAAAACAACCACGGGTGCGGACTGGCCAGGTTCGTCACAATCCCTTTGAACCAGGATTGCGGCAGAACCGACCCGGCAACGGTGTCGGGCCGCACGACGCGGAACGTGTCCCAGGCCAGGTAAAGAACAAACACGGCGCCCGCCAGCGAGATGATGCCGGCGCCGCGCCGGAAGCCGGCCAGATGGGCGGCGAAAAGCGCCGTCAGAACAATGATGGGCGCATCGGTGATCAGGGGGCTGAGCGCAATCTTGCAGCCCTCCCGGACGCCGTGCCGCAGGGTGTGAGCGAGCACCAGCGCCATCAGCGGGCCCGGGGCAAGCCCGCACGAAAGCCCGAGAAGCATCCCGGAGGCGAGGGCCGTCATCATGGTCGCCCAGCATAATCCCGACCCCGGGTCGGGTCACGATTTTCCGCGCCTGCCGGTGCGGGACGGTGCATTCGCGGTGCATGCGGGGTTGGAGGTTTGGGATTGACAAACAGACTTTGCGGTGCAAAGTATAGGGCATGGAAAATAACTGGGCCGCTGAACAGCTCCAAGTCATCCGCACCCTGATGGAACGTTCGGCGGTCTATCGCCGGGCGCTGGCGCCGATCATGACGTTTGTGGGAGTGGCGGGCATGGTGGCCGGCCTGGCCGGGTGGCGGCTGGGCCTCGCCGATGCGCGCGGCGTGGTCGGCTTCTGGATGGGCGTGGGCGTGGTGGCGGCGCTGGGGGCGCTGCTGCTGGTCCGGCGCCAGGCCCTCAAGGCGGCCGAACCTTTCTGGTCGCCACCCACCCGGCGCGTCGCCCGGGCGTTGTGTCCGCCCTATGCTGCCGGGCTGGCGATCAGTGGCATCCTGTGGGCCCTTCCCTCGGCGGGCCTGGTTGCGCCGGGAATGCTGCCGGCGTTGTGGCTGATGCTTCACGGCTGCGGGCTGCATTCGGCAGGTTTCTTCATGGCGCGGGGCATCCGTCGGCTGGGGTGGTTTTTTCTGGTGTTGGGATGTTTGCTGGCGGCGATCGCGGCGGGCTGGCCGGGGTTGGCGCCCGTGCACGTGCATGCGGTGATGGGGCTGACGTTTGGCGGCTTGCACCTGGCGTATGGCGCCTACTTGTATTTCACCGAGAAGGATGGGAAGGCCGTGTGAATCCGGAACCGTTTCTCCAGCTCGACCGCGTCATCCACGAGAAGGGTCGGCTTGCGATCATGTCGCTGCTGGCCGCCTCGCCGCAGGTGTCGTTTACGGAGATGCGCAGCCTGCTTGGCATGACGGACGGCAACTTGACGACGCATATGCGGACGCTGCAGGAGGCGGGGTATGTGGCGGTGACGAAGGCGTTTCGTGACGGGCGGCCGTTGACGACCTACGCATTGACGGAGGGGGGTCGGAAGGCGTTTGGGGGCTACGTGGATTTGCTGGAGCGGATTGTGCGTGAGGCGCGGCGGGGATGAATGAAACCGGTTGAAGATTGAACGGGAAGATGCCGATGGGGTCATTAACTTTGTGATGCAAAGTCAGACGTCTATGTCCTCCCTTCCCCTCCACCCCCCACCCCCCGCCCCACCCCAACCCCCAACCCAACCCCGAACCGTCCTGCGCGCCGCCCACCTCGGGATGTGCTTCGGCGTGCGCAACGCCATCGCCCTGGCCCTCGCCCACGCCCCAACCCAGCCTCTGACCATTCTCGGCGACCTGGTCCACAACCCCACCGTCCTCAAACGCCTTCTGGACCAAGGAGTCACCATCCAACACCAGGTCGCCGCCGTTTCCACCCCCACCGCCATGATCACCGCCCACGGCGCCTCCCGTCGCCGCCTCGCCGAAGCCCAAGCCCGCGGACTGCGAATCGTCGATGCCACCTGCCCCCTCGTGCGGGCCGCCCACGCCGCCGTGCAGAACCTCGCCCGCGCGGGTTTTCACCCCGTCGTCGTCGGCTTGCGGGACCATGTCGAGGTCCGCGGTCTCACCGAGGACCTTGCCGCGTTCGACGTGGTGCTGACCGAGGAGGACATCCGCCGGCTGCGCCCCCGGGCGCGGTTCGGCGTGGCGGCTCAGACCACCCAGCCCATCGAGCGGGTCCGGCACCTGGCGGGGTTGTTGCGCGAGCGGTTTCCGGGGGCCGAGGTGCGCGTTTGCGACACGGTGTGCCAGCCCACCAAGCAGCGGCAGTACGCCGCCCTTGAAATCGCGCGCTGCGCCGACGTGGTCGTGGTCGTTGGCGGCATTCACAGCAACAACACCCGCGAGCTGGCCGCCACGTGCGCCCGGCATGGCGCGCGGGTGCATCACGTGCAAACCGCGGCGGATCTGCGTCCCGCATGGCTGGCTGGCGCGGCGACGGTCGGCCTGACGGCGGGAACTTCGACGCCGGACGAGGTGGTGGACGAAGTTGAGCGTTGGCTCCGGGCGTGCCCCGTGGCAGACTGAGCGCCGGCAGACATGCGACCATGAATCCTCCACGCTCTCCAGGGCGGCCATGGCTCTGGCTGGCCCTTTACGCCGTCGGCATGGCCTGGGTCGAAGCCGCCGTCGTGTTCTACCTCCGGCTGCTTGCCGGCGGCCGCATGGATCCCTACCAGCCCGGGGCCTTCCCTCCCCAGCCGGGGATCGGGGCTGCGGAACTTGTCCGGGAGGCGGCGACGCTGCTGATGCTGGTGGCGGTGGGCGGGCTTGCGGGGCGGTCCTGGCGTTCGCGCCTGGGGTACACGCTCGTCGCGTTCGGGATTTGGGACATTTTCTACTATGTCTTCCTGAGGGTCATCACCGGCTGGCCACGGTCATGGCTGGACTGGGACATCCTGTTCCTGATTCCGCTGCCGTGGTGGGGGCCGGTGGCGGCGCCCGTGTCCATCGCCCTGCTCATGATCGCGTGGGGCACGCTGGCCAACCTCGAGCAGCCTCCCGACGCACGGCGCCGCCCGGCCTGGATCGTCTGGGGCCTGTGTCTGGCCGGGGTGCTCCTGGCTCTTGGCATTTTCATGGCCGACGCGCTGCGCTGGGTGGGCAACGGCAACCCGGCCGGGGACTTGTGCGGCGTGCTGCCCACCGTGTTCCCGTGGCCGCTTTTCGGGCTGGCCTGGCTGCTGATGGCCGTCCCCGTGCTCAATCTCGCGCTCGGCCGTTGCCGGCGGATGCCCGTGAATTCCGAAATTGATCCCTCCCATGATCGCGCTTCGTGACGCGGGGAGGCGCTCCCCCGCCTTCGCGGCCGGCGGGAGGCCGCTTCGATTGAACAACGCCTGCCCGGACGCGTCCAACGTTCGAACCATGACCTGTTGCCTTCGGTTCGCAGTCCCTGCCGCGCTCGCGCTCGCTGCGGCCCGTGACATGCCGGCGCAGCCGGTGGGCTCCGTGCCTGCAGCCCTCCGCGCTTCCCTGGAACTGCCGGCCTTTTACCGGAAACACATCGACTTGGAAGGCTTTCCCATCCTGGGCTCGGCCCGGGTGAGCGATCCGGCGATGCGCGAGGCGGCCTGGATTCTCAAGCGTCTGACGGCCCATCGGCCGGAGTTGTTGCCGGTCATGGCCGCCCAGGGGGCGCGGCTCGTCGTCATGGCCCACAACGAATACACCACCGACCTGCCCGAGCAGGCCGGCATGACCCCCAGGGTTTTCTGGGACCGCCGCCGCCGAATATTGGGCCGAAGGCGTCCAGAATCCGTGGGCAACCATGTTCAGGGGGCGGGGATTCTCCGCCAGAGCGTTTCCCAGCCGTCGCCCCGCGCGGGCAGGGGCACCAGCTGGATATCGGCCTGGAGCAGGGCTTCGGCCTGCTCGCCATAGGGGCCTTGGAGCGCGGGCTGGCCGTCCGGCCCCACCAACAGCGAGCAGCCGATGCAGCGGCGCCCCTGCCAGGGGCCGGCGGTCATCGGCCCGACATTGCTGGCACCGGCGATCCACAGCCGGAAGTCGCGTGCGACCGGGGCGTAGTTATCGAGCCACAGCTGGCCGTAGGGATCGCGGAGCGGGTCGTGGCCGGCAGGCACCGCCCAGGCCGACGGGGAAAGAATAAGGTCCGCCCCCATCAGGCCCAGCGCCCGGCCGACCACCTGTCCGCGGGCAAAGGCGTCCGCACAGATCATCACCCCGATCGTTCCGAGCGCGGTGCGGGCGACGGCCAGGCGATCGCCCGGCGCGTAGAACGCATGGCCGATCTCCAGCTCGTTTAATTTGCGGTGGACCAACAGGATCTCGCCTCCGGGCGCGATCAGCACGGCGGAGTTGAAAACCCGGTTACCGGCGCGTTCGACCAGGCCGGCACAGACATGAACCCGGCAGGCACGCGCCGCCGCGCGGAGACGGGCACAGGACTCGCCGTCCGGGATCGCATCGGCGTCGGTATGGGCGGAAGGATGTGTCCAGCCGAGGTTCAAGGCCTCCGGCAGAAGCACGACCTGAGCGCCGCGGTGCGCGGCTTGCGCGATGCGCTCCTCGGCGCGGCTGAGGTTGGAGGTCTTGGCGCCGCCGTCGACCCGCATTTGAACCAGGGCGAGCGTGATCATGCTGGTGTTTAACACGTCACAAGATGTTGGCAAGCCCGGCGGGAGATGCGATGCTGCGCTCTGAACGATGAAACCCACCCGACGTCGAACATACGCGGGATTGACGCTGCTGGGCAATCCCGCGGCGTCCCTGCCCAAGTCCCCGCGTCACGCCACGCTCGAAACGTTCCCGAACCCTCATCCCGGCCGCGATTATTGGATTCGCATTGACTGTCCCGAGTTCACATCGCTCTGCCCCGTCACGGGCCAGCCGGACTTTGCGGACATCCGGATTGAGTACATCCCGGACCGGCGTTGTCTCGAAACCAAGTCGCTGAAGCTGTATTTGTCGTCCTACCGCAACGTGCCCTCGTTCAATGAGCACGTGGTCAACCGGATATTGGACGACCTCGTGGGCGCCGCCGGGCCGCGCCGCATGAAGATCGAGGGGCGGTTTGTGCCGCGGGGCGGCTTGTCGTTGTCGGTGATGGTCGAGCATCCGCCGGAATCCTCGCAGGCGCCCGGCCGTGGGGGTTGAGCATGGCGATGCGCGTTGTGGTTTTGGTGAGCGGCGGCATGGATTCCGTGGTGGCGTTGTATGCAGCGCGGGAACGGCACGAGGTGGTGGGGGCGCTGAGTTTCTGGTATGGCGCGAAGCACCATCCCAAGGAACTCCCGTTCGCCGCGTGGCATTGCGAGAGGCTGGGCGTTCCCCACCGGGTGATCACGCTGGAGTTTGTGGCGGCCCTGTTCCGGTCGGATCTGCTCGAGTCCGGGGGCCCGATCCCGGACGGCCACTACGAGGAGCAGACGATGAAGCGGACGGTGGTGCCGTTCCGCAATGGCATCCTGCTGTCGGTCGCCGCCGGCTACGCCGAGTCCATCGCCGCCCAGGGCGTCGTCATCGCCGCGCATGCGGGCGACCACGCCATCTACCCCGACTGCCGCAAGGATTTCATGCGGGCGATGGCCGGCGCGATCCGCGCCGGCACCTACGGCCGGGTGGAGGTGCTCCGTCCATTCCTTCGCCTCACCAAAGGCCAGATCGCCGCCCGCGGCCGGGAGTTGGGCGTCGACTTTGCCAGGACGTGGTCCTGTTACAAGGGGGGGGACGCTCATTGCGGGACGTGCGGCACCTGCGTGGAGCGGCGCGAGGCCTTCCGGGAGGCCGGTCTTCCCGATCCCACCTCCTACGCGAGCGCCGCGCCGCTGCCGCCGCGTCCGCCGCCCAAGCCGGGGCAGTGACCATGCGCATTGCCGAGATCTTCCATTCCGTCCAGGGCGAAGGCGAACTCACCGGCGTGCCGTCGGTGTTCGTGCGGACGTCCGGCTGCAATTTGCGGTGCCGCTGGTGCGACACCCCTTACGCCTCCTGGGGCCCCGAGGGGGTGGAATTGACCGTCGACGAGATTCTCCGTCAAGTCGAGGCATTCCCGGCGCAGCACTGCGTTCTCACGGGCGGCGAGCCCATGGTGGCCAAGGGCATCCACAACCTTGCCGCCGCCCTCCGTCGCCGCGGCAAGCATATCACCCTCGAGACGTCCGCCACGGTCGCTCCGGACGGCATTGCCTGCGACCTGGCCTCGCTCAGCCCCAAGCTGAGCAACTCGGCGCCCGACAACCGTTTCGGCCCGGACTGGCGGGACCGGCACGAGCGGCTGCGTTGGCAGCCCGCCATCATCCGCCAGTGGATCGACCAATACCCCTTCCAGTTGAAATTCGTCGTCATGTCCGCCGCCGATGTCGACGAAATCCAGTTGCTTTTGCCCGGGCTCGGCAGGACCATCCCCCCCGCCAAAATCCTGCTGATGCCGGAAGGCACGTCTGCCGAAGGCATGCGCGGCCGCAACGGGACGGTGGTGGAGTTGTGCAAGCAACACGGGTATCGCTATTGCCATCGCCTCCAGATCGAGCTTTTTGGACACACCCGTGGAACCTGATGTGATGTTATGCCTTACCGCATCTGCACGTCGATCGAAGTCGAGAGCGGTCACATGCTGTCGAAGCATCCCGGCCTCTGCAAATATCCGCACGGGCACTCGCGACGCGTCGAACTCATCGTCGAAGCCGGCCAGCTCAACGCCCACGAAATGGTGTGCGATTTCAAGGTCCTGAAGGATGCCCTCAACGACACCCTCCGCGCCTTCGACCACGCCCTCTGCGTCAACACCCGGGACCCCAATTTCGGGCCGCTCAAAGCCGCGTTTGGCGAGCGGATCGTCGCCTTCGAGGCCCAGGATCCCACCACGGAAATCCTCGCCAGGGCCATCTTCGACGCCCTCAACCAACGCCTCGCCGCCGACGCCGCACATCCCCGCGCCCAGTATCCCTTCGCCCCCGGCACCCGCATCGTCCGCGTCCGCGTCTGGGAGACGAGTCATTCGTGGGCCGAGTATTCGGAAGGGTGAGGCGCAGGCGGGCGGCCGGTCCGGCGTGCCGGTGGGACGACGTTACATGTGAAATGCCGAGCGTCATTCGAGCCGCGGCACAGTGAACTCGCGCAGGGTTCCGCCGCTCCTGACCGCCACTCGCAGCCGGCCGTAGGGGCCTGGTTTTGCGTCGATCGCCGCCTCCGGCAATGGCCCGCGCTCGGCTTGCAGCAGGGAGACGAACACGGTCAACGAGGCGGTGCGCCGGGCGGCGAGCATGGGGAAGGCCGGGGGTGCGAACGTGTCGGTGCGCGGGAACTGGCAGGTGATGAGCCGGGTGCCGGGTTCGGCGGCCATGAGGAGCCGTGTGGTGAGATTGCCCTGTCTTGCAGTGGCGGCCCAGGCGCCTTCGACGGGCGCCTGACGCGCGTGGCGGAGCCAGTTCCACGGGGGTGAGAGGCCCAGGCTGACCGGGGTGAACGCGCCTTTCACCGCGAAGGCGCCCTGGTCGTCGAGGCCATGGAAGAGGTAGTCGTAGGTGTGTGGGGTGGAGCTGGCGGCCTGGAACACATCCAGCACATAGTCCGGCGTGACCGCCACGGTGCGCATCAGCCGAACGCCGGGATACACCAGCGATTGGAAATCGGCAACGGTTGCCAGCTTGCAGTCGGAACCGTCGATGAAATCCACCACGGCGAGCTTCTGGCCGATGGGGGCGTGGCTCCGGCCATCCACCATGAGGGTGTTGTGGCAGACCGTTTCCCGGTTCAACTCGTGTTGAACCCGCGCCGAAAAGGCGTGCAGCGCGGACGCCACCGTTTCCGGGTCCACTGCCAGGTGGGCGCCGCGCCCGTAGACCATCAGGCCGAACTTGTCGCGGTGGGAATGGATGCCATCGAGGTCGAAGCTCAGGAAGGCCGAGTATCCGTCGCCCCGCCAGTAATGTGTTCCCTCCTGGCTGCGCAGCGCGATGTAGCCGTGCTCGGGCCACAGCCGGGTCCTCATCGCCGGGGCGGGATAGGAGCCTTCGGGCAGTCGCGTCAGGGTCAGGGCGGCTGCGGGCCGTTCGGCGTCCTGGAGCAGCCAGCCGAGCGCCGTCTCAGGAAAGGCGTCGAACGCCGCGAAATAGGCAGGGTGCCCCCGAAGGGAGACGCGAGCGCCGTAGGTGTCGCCGAGGGTGGGCAGTGTTCGGTCCGGGAAGAGCGTGGCGATGGGCGCCACGAAGAAATCGCGGAGGCGCCGGCCGTTGGCGAAGGCGTGGTGCCACAGGTCGAACGGGTGTCCGGCGTTGCCTAAGGCGGCGGCAAACTCCGCGGCCGGGGCGATGCCGGCGAAGTGGTAGTTGAGGCTCGACTCGAACCAGAGGCCGTCGTCGCGCGCGGCATTTTCGATGAGTTCGCAAAAGCCCTGGACGCCCTGGAGGGCGTGGTCCACCAGTTCGGGCCTGCCGTAGACCAGCCCGCAGGTGCCGATGAACAGCTTGTGATGCGCGTAATGGTTGTTGAAGCGCCCGCCCCAACCCTCGCGAATCCAGTCCTCGTCGTTCGCCCGCACCGCCGCCAACGCCCGCTCGAAGAAGGCGTCGAGACGCCGGCAATCATCGGAGCCGAGGGTGTCGCGGATGAGGTCGCAGGCGCGCAGGCCGGCCATGCCCCAGCCGGCCCAGGTCATGCCGACATCGGGGTGCCTGGCGACAAACGGGTAGTCGGCATAGTGCAGCAGCACCCTCCGCACCGCGTCCGCATGCCGCCGTTCGCCGGAGATCGCGTAGGCCAGCGCGGCGTCGGGAGTCTTCAGCAGCGGCCCGCCGACACCCGCCCCGGCGTGGCGATGGACCTCGGGATAGATGTCCTGCCAGCGTTTCCGGCGGGCCGTCTCCCACCACTGCGTGTCGAACACGGGCAGCGGCTCCGCTTCCAGCTTCCGGGCAGCCTCCGCAAGACGCTCGAACGCCGCTTGGGCCCACGCCTCCGTGCGCACGCGCTGGCGCGCCCGTTCCAGATTCGCCGGCGCCAGCAGACGGGCCGCGGGCCGGCAGACGGTTGACTGCCCGGAAAGGTGGGGACAGATGATCGCGGCGAGCGCTGCCATCAGCAAACGATGGTTCATGCTCCATGGACGCACGCCGCCGCGCCGGGCTTCAGAATTGGGGACGAGATCCCGCCCCCCATGGACCGGGAGAACCTCCCAGCGCCCCTGCGTCGACAAAGCTCGACGCGGCGTCCATGCCGCGCGCCGTCCCCAGCGGCTCGCGGTCCTGCGCCATGCGGGACCGCTTCACCGTCCGGACAGGCCAGGCTCCGGGAATCCGTCGCTGAGTGCGGCGCCGGAGTCTGCTACTTGCCGGACAATTCCACCACACACAACCCGCGCGGCGGCAGTTCGAGCGTGATTACCGGCTGCTGCCGGTTGAGCCGTCCGAGGCGCCGGCGCCCGCGCTCGTCAATCCGGCAGACCGTGCAGCACTCCGGGAGGCCGTAGGCTTGCGGATCGACGGCCAGGGCGAGGCGCAGAGGCGTGTCCCCGATGCCGGCCAGGGCGATGCCGACGTCGCCGTCGGGCGCTCGCCAAGCTCCGGCGAGGGCGACAGGACAGGAGCGGCGGCTGGCTTTGAGGGGGGTATAGACACCGAGGGTTGCGACATCGATCTCGGCCTTGGGAACGTCGAGAGCGGGCGGACGCAGCCAGGTGCCGTGCAGCAGGTATTTGAGGGACCGAAGGCGCGTTCGCACCAGGCGCGTCACAAAATCCATCTCCTCCGGCCGTTCGCGGAGCTGTTGGGTCAGAAAATTGGCGAGCATGGGCTGCATGCCCCAGACGAAGGTCCGTGCCTGTTCGAGGTGGAACTGCGGGGCGAACTTCCGGTCCAGCAGGCTGAGGCGCGTCGCAGGGGCAAGTTCCCCCGGCCATTGCTCGTCATAGGGCGGATGGGTCAGTCCGGCCAGGTTGCCGAAGACGATCGTGCAGGGATGGTAGACGGCTTGAAAGAAGGGGATGGGTTCCCAGGCGGGGTCGGACCCGATGCGGTCGGCGCTGACGCTGAGGGCAAGGTGCAGGTCGAAATCGCCAATCCACGGTTCCCCCGGGTATTCACAGCCGAGGGCGACGGGTCCGCGCGGCGAGGTGCCGTCGCGGATCTCGGAGGTGAGCCGGGCAAAGCCGTCGGCCCAGTAGCGTCCGGGGCCGGGGATATGGCCGTGGCGGGGGTCGTAACAGGCGGCCAGGACGCCGGCCTGGTCCATATAGAGGCCGCTGGCGTGCAGCCCGCACAGCACCTCCCGGGCGAGGGCGGCGTATTGGTCCTGCCAGAAGGCGGTGGCGATGCACATGGGGGCGCACGGGGTGTTCAGGTAGGTATTGTAGGTTTCGGTGACGACGGTGCCGTTGGTGCCGCGGACGGCGAACGGCTCGGCACCGGTGCGGGTCCAGCTGGCGGTGTTGGTGCACCAGAGCCGCTGGTTCATGTAAAGGATCGCGTGAACCTCCTGCCGCCGCGCGGACGCCAGCGCCGTCTCGAGGGGCTGGGCGCCCTCGCGAGGCGGCAGGTATTCGGGAAAGCCGGCGTCGTAGGCGCAATGGTGCCACCAATGCCACAGGACGCTGACGGGTGCCTTCAAATGCTTTCGAAGTGCGACGGCGGGGTGGAGCACCTGGGAGGAGCGGCCGCGATTCCATACCCACAGCCCCGTCTCCAGCAGCCAGGCCGGCACCAACCGCCGCCGCAGCCGGCCGCGTTCGGCAATGGCTTTGGCCGCCGGCGACGCGCGATAGATCTGCGCGGCGCTCGTCCAATCGCCGCGAAACGCGCCCAGCATCACCGCGAAGGGAAGCCGGAACTCGGCGAGTCCCACGGCGGCCTGCTCGGGCGCATGGACGATCTCGAATGCGAGCTGATTGGTTCCATCGCCCCAGACCGCAAGTTCCTTCCAGTAACCTTCGGGGTCGTCGCAGGCCGCGTAGAAACCCGGGCCGTCCGGCTGATAAAATGCCAGACACGGCAGCGACAAGTCGGTGCCGTGCGGCGAGCGCCAGGCCAACCGCACGCCCCGCCCTTGCGTGCCCTGGGCCAGCGCCCGGGGTGTGGCGGTGAGCATGCCCAGCTGGTGAGGAACCGCCAGCACCTCCCCGGCTCGCGGGCGAAGGTTGTGGATCCGCGGGAACCGCACGGCCTCGAGGCGAAGTGCCTTGGGTTTGACGACGGCCAACTCCCAGCGGCTCAGCGCGGCGTTTTGAGAATCGAGACGCGCCAACACTTCCACCCGCAACGGCTCCGATGCCCCCGCCACCACCGGAGACCAGACCAGTCGCAACCCGTCCCCGTCCCCTGCCAGCCGTTCCACGCCGGGGGCGCCGGCGTCCTCGACGCTCACGTGGTGATTCGTCATGCCGTCGCCAACCGTCAGTTGCCAGAGCCCGAAGGCCGACGGGCCGGGGTCGACCTGATTGAAGCCGTCGGACCGCAGAATCAACTCCCGCAGCGCGCCGCGCGTCGCGTCCACCGCAACCTGCAGCCGGCTGTCGGCCATGTGAATCAACGCGGACTCGGCGGCGTGGGCGCCCAGGGCGGCCATCGGAAGCCAAAGCCACCAGGGCAGAGGCGCGCGCCCCGGCGTCGCATGGCGTCGTGTGTTGTTCCAGACCGGCAAGCGCTTTCGCAAGGGCGGGTTCATGATGGGCTGTTGCTGCGGGTTTCCAGGCGGGCGTCAGCGCGCGGGAATGACGCGGAAGAACCTTGCGTGCGGACCGAACTCGTGGGTGCAGGGCGACGCGGCGCCCGCCACCGCCGTCCACGGACCCGTCACTGCAGGAGCCGACTCCAGGGTGCCTGAGGCCCAAGTGAGCACCAGGCCGGCCGGCGTCGGCTCAAAGACCAGCGACGGTGGCAGCGGTTTGAAGGTGAACTGGCTCGGGTTGAGTGCGCCCAGGGTGACGCGCGGTTCGTAGACCAGGCCGCGGAACGGCACTTGGTAGCCCAGCGTGGTCACCATGGGGTGATTGCCCAGGGCTGCGCCCCGCTGCAGATCCTCCAGGAACACCGAGGCGGGACAGGTGCCGCGCCATTGTCCATCGACGAACAGCTGCATATCCGCCACCAGTTGGTTGTGGGAATTGAGGGTCAGAGGCATGAACCTGGCCGCGAGATGATGCCATTGCCCCATGTTCAGAGTGGCGTCCACACTGCCCCGGCCGAAACCGTTCGCGCACCGGACCCCGAGGGGCGTCGCTTCCAGGCAATAGACGGCTGCAAGGCTCAAGATGTGGCCCCAGCCGGTTCCGCCTTTGGCCCAGACCTCCACCGTCAAGCCGCCGTTGCGCAGGATGTCGGTCCAACTGACCACGCCGTGGCCGCTGAGGGCGCCTGTGGGATCGGTGGTGATCGAGCCGCTGGCAAGGTCCAGCGAGCCGATGCCGGTGCAGTGCTGAATCCTGTTGCTGTCGGGCACGTCGTTCGTATAGGCGCCGCCATCGCCGCTCAGCACGGCCCCGTGGTTGCCCTTGCCGCTGCGGTCCAACACGGGCCCGTTGCCGGCGACCGTGCCCGACGTGTGGCCGAATCCGTAATGAAGAAGCGTCCCCGTCTGCGCGACAACCATGGGTGGTGCGACGATCACCGTGGGCTGACCGCCCTCCGCAACGAAGTTGGAATAGCGCCGGCTGTATTCGTGCTGCCAGGTCTTCAGAATGGTTGCGAACGAAAGCGGCAGGGGCGCCTGGCCTTCCTCCTCCATCGTGAGAAAGCCTTCGGGCGGCACCGGCATTTCCGCCCGGGCTCCGGGCCAGAATGGGGGCTCGCGCCGGTAGGACAGCAGCACGTCCTGGAACACCGTCTCATCCGCCTGCAGATTCCACTGCCACGTGAACTCCACCCGGGTCGCGTCCGGGCTGAGGTGGAGCATGTTGTTGGTCAGCCCGGCTTCGAGCGCGTCGGACTGGAATGCCGCGTTGGTCACAAAATAAGGAATGCGGATGACGATGCGTCCGGGGGGCGTCGTGAAGAAGTTGCTGAGGACGACGCCGGCGCCGTCCTCGCGAAAGGTGATGGCGGCGGACACGGTCCCGAACTCGGTGGCGGCGTGGCTGACCGAGACGGTTTGGCCGGGGATGGCCCAGGCGGGCGAGAGCACCGAGAAGAGCATGAGGTTCCGCCGGCCGGCGTCCAGACCTTGGCGGCCGCCGTATTCCATCACGAGCAGGTTGCGGATCGTGTTGGCGAGCTTGGCCGAGCCCCACGCATGGGGGGGAGGCCGGTAATTGGCCGGCGAGAGCATGCGGTCCTCCCAGGGCGGCACCATATTCTCAAACACTTCATGGGTGGATCCGCAATGCAGCAGCACATGGTACAGGTCCACCAGCGCGTCCCGGGCTTGTCCGGCGACGATCTCCTGCATGATGACGTTGCCGGTGATGTATTGGTGAAGGTGCATGCCGTTGCGGTAGCTCATGATGCCCTCGTGAAAACGCGTCGCGTGCAGCCGGGCGACGGTGCCTTGCACCTTCGGGTCGGCGGGATCCAGCGCCTCGGACGGCCAGGCCAGCAGAACATTCTCCCAATCCTGGTCGGTCTGGTATTCCGCGAGGCCGTCGCAGGCGGCGGCGCCGGTCAGGAACAGCCCCAGCCCGGTGGGCACGTAGCCATCGGGGGCGGCGCTGGACTGGAGAGCCCGGAGCACGGCGGCTTCGTAGGACTCATGAAGGGCGGTCCAGCAGGCCACGTCTTGCGTTTGATTAAGGAACCGCGCGACGCCGATGCACTTGCGCAGGGCCGCCAGCGCCCAGAGATTGTCGCTTGTCCAGTAGCCTCCGATCATTTCGTTATCGTAGGCGTGGGTGGGGCCGAGAAGGCCGTTGGTGCGCGCGTGGTGTTCGCTGCCGATGAAGGCCACCGCCCGCTGGATCTTCGGGTAAATCGTCGCCGCCTCGTGAGCCTCCTGACGGTACAGAATCTGGGACGCCAACCCCATCAGAACCCGCCCATGGGTGGCATAGGGGGTTGTGGTGATCGGCAGGACCCCGTTGGTTGCCTGGAGATGGAGCCAGAGTTCAGCGGTGGGCCCGATGCAATCGGGCAGCTGCATGGTGTCGTAGAGTTGTTCGTAGTCGAAAAAGGTGCTCGGGTAACAGCCCGGGTAGGGCAGCCCGTCCGTCTGAACCCGCTGGCGGCCGTGCGTGCGCGTCGCCAGCAGGGCATGCACCACGGAGGCCCGGTGCGCATGTTCCACCCGCGCTTCCGGCAGGGAGATGCGGCAGCGGCTGCCCACCAGCTGGCGCCACATGGCCACCGTGTTGCTTCGATACCTGTCGTAGTCCGCCGCGGCAATCTTGCCCAGGAACGCCGGATTCGTCACCGGCACCGGCACGCGCGGCATCTTGAAGTGATAGGTCTGCGATTGGCCCGGCTCCAACCGCACGTGGTAGGTCGCCAACCCCGCCTCCACCCGCGGCGTCAGACCATAGGTCGTGCCCCGGAACGGCTGCGTGTAGGGGACCCCGGCCACCGCTTCCACCGAATGCGCGCCGGGCTCGAACCCGTACACCCACTGCCCGTTCCGAACCAGGGCGTTGTCTGTGATCGCAAACGTCCACGCCCCGTCGAACACGGGCTTGCCGAACCGGCAGTCCTCCCCGCTGCCCCGGCAGGCCGCCGTCAGGGTCGCTTTCACCGTCTCCGCCGTGAAATTGGTGACCGTCACTCGCACGAACTGGAGGGCGTTCGATTCGTTCTCGCCCTCCAGCACCGCCGAGAAGAGTTCGGCGACATAGCCCGCCTCGCCGGTTCGCCAGTCGTATTGGACAATCGGGATCCAGCCGTCGAGGAACGTTTTCTGCCGCGCCATCACCGCCTGCGGAGGGTTGCCGTGGAAAAAACACAACTCCGCGTAGCCAGTGTACAGCGCGCCGTCGAAGGTGATCTGTACCACATCGGGCTGCCAGGGCACACCGATCACGGTCGTGGACTTGCCCAGGTAACACCACTCCCGCCCCGGATCGTCGAGAGCCGGATCGACCATCGCCCCCAGGGCGGCGCAACCCGCGAGCGTCCCCGCCAAAACAGCCTCGGCGCACGCTCGCACGCAAGACCTCCACAGACCCCCACCATCCCCAAGTCCCGACCCGTATCGCCCCTTGCCGGCCACACCGTCCCCGGCCGCCCGGCGCGCGGCTCCCCCCGAAACGCGCAATCGGCGATCCGGGGATGTCCGGTGCCGGGCTGCCGGCGATCGGGCTGGTGAGGACCGGAACAGCACGGGAAACATCAGGCTTGCGCAAGCCTAGACCCGCACGGACGCGCCGATCAAGCACGCAGTCGCGTGCGCGGCGCGGGACGCCTCAGACGCGGCGGTCTCAGGCCCGGGCGACGCAGACGCTCCGGTCGACACCGCCGCCGCGGTTCGCCGGGGTTGCTCGGGACCTTACCCCGCATTTCTCAGTGCGCCCGGTGAGGAATGCAGGTTAGGGCGGGTCGGCGGCGGCCGGGTTGGTCCAGAGGCGCTTGACGACGCACAGAAGCGTGGCGCCGCTGAGGCCGAACACGGCGAGCAAGAGGCCGGCCTGGAGCCATCGCCCATAGAGGACATTGCCCACGGTGAAAAGCGAGGACCAGATCGCCGCGCAACCGGCCGTCCAGCCCAGCAGTGCCAGCGGAATATTCTCGTGCGTGCTTCCTGCCGGTGCCGGGCCCGCCATGCCGGCCGCCTCGCGGATGGGCCGCCATCCGGGGCCGAACGGGCGCACTTTCCGGCAGAATTCGGCCAGGATGCGGCGGTCGGTGCCGGGGCCGACGAAGGCGGTGGCCAACCAGCAGGCGGTGGTGACGCCGACGGTGAGGAGCAGGGCGTGGTGGGTGCTGAGGTCGAGGCCGAAGTGTTTCCTGAGCACCAACAGGACAAGGGAGATGCCGAACGAGGCGACCATGGCCACCACTTCGCACCAGGCCGTGATCCGCCACCAGAACCACCGCAGCAGATAAAGCAGCCCGGTGCCGGCCCCGATCTGGAGAATGATGTCGAAGGTGTCCTTCGCCGTGTCCATCAGGTAGACCAAGCCGGCCGAGGCGAGATACAACCCGATCGTCGTCAGGCGCCCGATGAGGACATAGTGGGATTCCGTGGCCTGCGGCCGCAGGAACCGCCGGTAAAAGTCATGCACCAGGTAGGACGACCCCCAATTCAAATGCGTCAGGATCGTGGACGAGCACGCGGCGATGAGCCCGCCCACCATCAGGCCGATGAAGCCTGCCGGCAGAAACTTCAGCATCGCCGGGTAGGCGATGTCGTGCCCCAGGAGGCTGGGGTCCAGGTCGGGGAACGCCTTTTGGATGTCGGACAGTTGGGGGAAGACAATCAGCGAGCACAGGCCCACCAGGATCCACGGCCACGGCCGGAGCACGTAATGCGCGATATTGAAGAAGAGGACCGCGCCGAGGGAATCCTTTTCGGACTTTGAGGCGAGCATGCGCTGGGCGATGTAGCTGCCGCCGCCCGGTTCGGAGCCGGGATACCAGGTGGCCCACCACTGCACGGCCAGGGGCATGATGAACACCGCCACCGCCAAGTCCGCGTTGCTGGTGAAGTCCGGCAGCACGTTCAGATAGTGCAGCATCGTCGTGCCGTCCGGACCCGGCAGCGGCGCCGACAGTTTCGCCACCATCACCCCGAGCCCGCCCACGTGCTGGACCGCGAAATAGGCCGCCGCGATCACCGCCGTCATCATGATGAAGAACTGGATCATGTCGATCACCAGCACCCCCCACAGCCCCGAATGCGCCGCAAAAACCACGTTCAGCAGGCCGACGATCGTGAGCGTCTGCCAGCGCGGCAGTCCGAACAGCACGTTGGCGATCTTGCAGGCTGCCAGGTTGACCGACGCCATGATGACGCAGTTGAAAAACAACCCCAAATACACCGAACGAAATCCCCGCACCACACCGGCTGCCTTGCCCGAATACCGGATCTCGTAAAACTCGAGGTCGGTCATGACCGCCGAGCGCCGCCAGAGCCGCGCGTAGAAGAACACCGTCGCCACCCCGGTCAGCACAAACGCCCACCACACCCAGTTGCCCGCCACCCCGTGCCGCCGCACGATGTCCGTCACCAGGTTCGGCGTGTCGCTGCTGAAGGTCGTCGCCACCATCGACAACCCCGCCAGCCACCACGGCACCGCGCGGCCCGACACGAAAAACTCCGACGTGCTCTTGCCGGCGCGCTTGCCGAACCGCAGCGCGGGGAAAAAACAGATCAACAGCGTCGCCGCCACAATCACCCAGTCGATCCATTCGAGTTTCATGCTGGCACCCATCCGTCCGCAGCAGTCATCGCCCGCCCGCACCGCCAATGCCGTTACCCTTCGCACCCCGGGAACGCCCGCGACGAGATCCTTCCCCGGGACCCAAACCATGCCCTGCGACGCAGGCCGCGAGGCCATCGACCCTCTTGAGAATCGTGGGCGCGAGGCGAGCGCGGATGCTGCCACGCGAAGCGCCTCCGGGCAAGCGCCGTTTCCCAGGCGCCGCAGGCCGCCGGGGCGCATCCGGGACTGGCCGGTGGCGGAGCGCGATGGCACCACCGCGCATGCGCGTCACTCATTGGAGGTTCCCGCCAATCCAAACCGCCGATCGGCAAAACACGGGCCGGCCGCCGCGGCCGGTCCCTTCAGACGCGCACGTCGATCCCCCGGGCTTCCACGCGGAATGGGGCGGGACCGCCGGCTCCGGGTTGGACGACGAGACCTTTGAGGGCGCGCCGCCGCTGCCGGAGCAGGTCCAGCCCGCCGACGCCCAGGGCGAGAAGCGCGGTGGACAACGCGTCGGATTCCGTGGCCGAAGACCACACCACGGCCGCGAGGTGAGCGGCCGCAGCCGGGTGCCCCGTTCGCGGATCGAGGACATGGCCGCAGGTCTGGCCGCCGGCTTCAAACGATTTGCCGTGCGCGGCGGAGACGGACAGGGAGGCGTCGCGCAAGGGAACCACGGCGAGGGGCGCCTGGTCTGCGGGCGGTTGGGCGGCCCAGGCGCCGGTGCAGACGCGCAGGACGGGGTTTCGGAGTGCTGGGGCCGGGGCAGGTGCGGCGGGCGGGGGCGGGGCGGACGCCGGCGAGGGGGGGGGCAACGCGATGCCGACGTGCCAGGCATCGGCGTCCGGGGGTGCGCCCAGGGTGGCGATGGTGCTGGTGCCGCCGTGCAGCAAGGCCCGGGTGATGCCGGCGTCGGCGAGCAACTGGACAGCCTGCTCGATGGCGTGACCTTTGCCGATGGCTCCCAGGTCGAGCATCATGCCCTCGCGCAGGAACCGGACCGTGCACCGGTCCGGGTCCAAGGCCACCCATTGCATGCCGACGCGGTCCCGGGCTTCGGCGAGAGCGGCGGGGGAAGGCGGGGCGCCCCGGGGTCCCATGAATCCCCAGCAGCGCACCAGGGGGCCGACCGTCACATCGAACGCGCCCGCGGTGTCGGCGTGCAGCTGCCGGGCGGTCTGAAGGAGGTGGAACAACCGGGGATCAACCCGGACGGGCCGGCGATGGGCGCGCGCGTTGAGGTCGGCGACGGCGCTGCCGGCGCGGTAGAGGCTGAACTGAGCGTCGCAGCGTTCGATCTCGTCGAGCGCCTCTTCGCCGGCGGCCTGCAACGAAGGGGCATGGTCGCCATACAGGACGAGTTCAAAGCGGGTGGCCATGGCGCGGCGGGCGAGGGTGACGGCGATCATGGCGGTCAAAAAAAAGGTTTCGGCGGACGGTGTCCGCCGAAACCCGTTTCAGATCAGACCGGGGGGGTCAGGAAATGTCGAGGGAACCGTAGGTGATGGGCTCGAGGCTTTTGCCGGAGGTGTCGACGATCTTGCGGGTTTTCTCGTCGAAGAGGCACATGGTGCTGAGGCGGTCGGACATCTCGGCGAGGGAGATGACCGCTTGGACGCGGACGGCCAGGTCGATGTTGGCGCGGGGCTTTTCAGTGCCGCGGATGGAGGCGAAGAAGTTTTTTTGGTGGCTGGGGATGTTCTCGGGTTCGAAGGCCTCGCTGGTGTAGGGGTCGATCTCGTCGGAGAAGGGCCGTTCGGGTTTGAGTTCGACCTTGTTGCCGGCCATGTAGAGGGAGGCCTTGTGGCCGCGAATCATCTCCTGGGTGCCGACTTCGTTGACGGTGCTGCAGGTGATGTGCATGACCATGCCGCTCGGGAACTCGGCGATGAGCTGGATAATCTCCGGCACGTCGCGCTCCGGCGTGCCCGGCGTGTTCTTGTCCGTATGCACCTTGCGGGTGCCGACGGCGGCCACGCGGTTGGGGAATTCGGGGTTGCCGGTGGCGAGCATGTAGGGGTGGAGCTTGTGGGGGAACAGGTCGCCCAGGAGGCCGGCGCAATACTGGTAGTATTTGCGCCACCGGAAGTAGTCGTCGACGCTGAAGTCCTTTTGCTTCTTGATCCGGTTGCCCAGCCAGAGCTTCCAGTTGATATCGGTCGGGGTGGCCCAGGGTTGGATGGCGTAGTTCCATTCGCCCTTGGGGGTGTTGCGCATGTAGGAGCCCTGGCACATGACAACGGGGCCGATGGCGTCTTCCCGGATCAGTTCGGCGGCCTTGTGCCATTTCATGTCGGAGCAGCCCTGGGAGCCGACCTGCAGCACCTTGCCGGTCTTCTTCACCGTGTCATAAATGTCGAACGCCTCCCCCAGGTAACGGGTCAGGGGCTTCTCAACATAGACATGTTTGCCCGCGTTCATGGATTCGATCGAGATGGGCGCATGCCAATGGTCGACGGTGGCGCAGAAAATGGCGTCGATGTCCTTCTGTTCCAGCACCCGCCGGTAGTCCTCATACGCCTTGGCACCGGCCCCGGCGGCCGCCTTCGCCTCGTCGCACCGGGTCTTCGACACGTCGCACACGGCGGCGACGGCGACATTGTGTTGCTGGGCGCTGCTCACGATGGGTTTGAGATGCGAGTTGAGGCCCTGGCCGCCCAGGCCGATAAAGCCCAGAACGATCCGGTCGTTGGCGCCAATCACGCGCCCTGCCGACGGCGCGGTGGCCTGTCCGTAAACGGGGGTCTTAAACAGGCTTCCGGAAGCCACCAGGGCGGCGGCTGACGCGGTTTTTCGAATGAAATCCCGGCGCGAATCGCCGCCGGCCGACGGTGGGGTGGAGTGCTTGACCATAGTTGTCGTTCTCAAACCGTTGCATTATTGTTGACTGGGCAAACTTGGGCGCAGCTTAGGGGGTTTCGCAGGCCCCTTCAACATAAACCCGCAGGGAATCCGCCTTCCGCAGGCTCGCCGCACAGGCCCTTCAAGGTTCGCCGTCGCGATCCGCCCCGGCGCCCCCGATGCGCCCATCCGCCAATTCGAGGACGCGCGGCGCCCTGGCGGCCACTTTGGCATCGTGGGTGGCGATGATCAAGGTGGCCTTTCGTTCGACGCGCAGCGCGCAGAGCAATTCAATGATTTCTTCCCCGGTGCGGGAATCGAGGTTGCCGGTGGGCTCGTCGGCCAGGATCAACCGCGGCTCGTTGATCAGCGCCCGCGCCAACGCCACCCGCTGCTGTTCGCCCCCGGACAGTTCCATCGGCTTGTGATCCAGCCGATCCCCCAAACCCACCCGCCCCAGCAGGTCCCGGCCGCGACGCGACACCACCCCCGCCCCCACCCGGGCCATGCGGGCCGGCAGGCAGACGTTCTCCAGGGCGTCGAGTTCCGGGAAGAGGTGGTAGGCCTGGAAAATGAAGCCGATGGTGCGGTTGCGCCACCGGGCCAGTTCCAGCGCCGTCCGATGCGCCAGCGGCCGCCCGTCAACGCGTATCTCCCCCTGGTTCGGAACATCCAGGCCGCCGAGCAGATGCAGCAACGTGCTCTTCCCCGCCCCGGAGGCGCCGCGCAGCGCGGCGAACTCGCCTTCGCACACGGCAAGGTCCACACCCCGGAGCACCTCCAGGATGCGACGGCCGATCACGTAGGTCTTGTGCAGGTTCCGGGCTTCGAGCAGCAGACCGCCGCCGCCGGGGCCGGCTTCGGCGGGAGCGTTTCCGGGACGCGGGGATGCGTTGGACTCACTCATGGCGCAAGGCTTCGACCGGCCGGAGCCGGGCGGCTTTGGCGGCGGGGATGACGCCCGCGAGCACGCAGATGACCAGGGCGCTGCTGCAGATGAGCGCGATATCGGCGGGCATGATGAGGGCGGGCAGCTCGGCAAAGCTGTAAATGGACGCGGGGAACAGCTCGATGCCGGTGGTGCGGTTCATGAAGTGCAGGAACTCATTGCGATAGTGCAGCGCCACCATGCCCAGCCCCAGCCCGGTCAGCACCCCGACAATCCCCACGACCAGGCTCTGGCTCAGGAACAGCCACAGCACCTGCCCGTGGGTCGCCCCCAGCGCCTTGAGCGCGCCGATCTCGCGGGTCTTTTGCACCACGAAGGTGATCTGCGAATTCATGATCCCGAACGCCGCCACGATCATGATGAAGAACAGCAGGTAGAACATCATGTTCTTCTCCACCATCAGCGCGTTCAGAATCGCCGAGTTCTCCTCCGTCCAGATCGACACCCGGTAGTCCCAGCCCAGCTGCTGCCATAACTCGCCAGCCACCGCCGAGGCCCGATATGGATCGTCGAGCATCACCAGCAGACCGTGCACACTGCCCGGCAGGCGGTAGAGGTCCTGGGCGTTCTCAAGCGAGGTCACAATGACCGACGCATTGAACTCGTAATAGCCGACATCAAAGATGCCGCGCACCGTGAAATCGTCGGGAGGGGCGATCTCCTCAATGTCCTGCACCTTGCCCTCGTGCTTTTGAAGTTCCTGGATGTGGCGGGGCGAGTAGACCGCGATCCGGTCGCCCACGCTCAGGCGCAGCTGGCGGGCGAACTCGGTGCCCACCAGCACGCTGCTGCCGTCCAAGGTGTACTCCCCCGCCACCAAATGCGTGTGCAGAAAGCTCACGTTCGTCTCATACCGCAGGTCCATTCCCCGGATGTACGGCGCGTCCACCAGCGCGCTGCCCTGCTCCGGCTCCGTTTGCACCATCACCCGCCCCTGCACAAACGGCGCCACGCCCCGCACGCGCGGGTGGCTCGCCACGGCCTTCATCAGCGCCGCGTAGTTCGTCAGCGTCTGCTGTTCCGCCCGAAACACCCGGAGATGGGCGTTGAACCCGAGGATCTTGTCGCGCAGCTGCTGGTCGAAACCGCTCATGACGCTGATTACGATGATCAGCACCGCAACGCCCAGCATGACGCCCACAACCGAAATGAGGGTGATCACCGAGACGAACGTCCGCTTGGGACGCAAGTATCGGAGCGCAAGAAACCACTCGAAGGGCAAGCGCGACACGGGCCGGGACTTTAGAAGGCCGCCCGTCGAAGAGCAAGGCCCCAGTGGCCGGGCGCCATCAATGGAAAAACAGCAGCCACACGGCCGCGAGCACGGGCAGCAGGTAGACCAGGGTGAACTTGAGCACGTAGCCGAGAAAACCCGGCACGTGCGCATGCTGCTGCTCCGCGATGGACTTCACCATGAAGTTCGGCCCGTTGCCGATGTAGGTGGACGCGCCGAAAAACACGGCGCTGACGCTGATTGCCGCGAGGATGATCCCGCTCGACGGGTTTCCCAGCAGCAGCGCGACTTGCCCCTGGTTCTGCGTGATGGCGTGCGCCGCCAGTGCCGCCGGGCGGTAGGTGTGCAGCACCTCCATCGCCTGCCGCAACGCCTCCGCCTGCAAGCCCGCCAGGCCGGCCAGGTCGCCCCCGTGCGCCTTCACGTGCGCTGCCAGCGCCTGAACCAGCTCCGCCGGCACGAACGCCCCGAGCGACGCGCTCAGAAAGGTCAGATACGTCGGCGCGTTGTCCAGGACGCTGGACAACACGCCGGTGCTCCAATAGAAGAAACCTGGCGTCGGGCTGGCCAGCGTGCCGGCGTTCAGCTCCAGCCAGTCCAGCGCGGGCATCATCGTCGCAAAAATCCCCATGAACAGGACCGCCACCTCCCGGATCGGGTGGAAATCGAACGCGTTCGCCTCGTGAACCGCCCGCCGCGTGGTGAGATAAGAGCCGGCCGCGGCGGCCACCATGATGACCTCGCGCACCATCACCGGGTGCTCGACGAACACCGCGGCGAGCACGACAGCCAGAAACCCCAGATTTCCCAGACCCTCGAACCGCCAGGTGTCCGGCGGCACCGCCTGCGCCTCGCGGACGGCCTTGGGCGCGCGGGTGAAGTTGTGCCGGTCCAGGGCGTAAAAAATCGCCAGCAGCAACCCCACCGCCGTCGCCCACATCGGCCAGCAGGCACGAGCCACCCACCAGAACGGCACCCCCCTCAGATAGCCGAGAAACAACGGCGGATCGCCGATCGGCGTCAGACACCCGCCGACGTTGGACACGAGAAAGATGAAGAACACCACGTGATGGGCCGTGATCCGGTATTTGTTCATGCGCAGCCAGGGCCGGATCATCAGCATCGAGGCGCCCGTGGTGCCGAGCACATTGGCGAGGATCGCCCCCACCAGAAGAAACACCGTGTTCACCGCCGGGGTGGCCTGCCCCTTCACACGGATGTGGATGCCGCCGGAGACCACGTAGAGCGCGCCGATGAGGGCGATGAAGCTGACGTATTCCTGCCCAGTGTGCAGCGCCTTGTGCTGGGCGCCCGCCGGCAAGCCAAACAGGTAATACCCCAGCGTGACCGCTCCCAGCACCAGCGCCACCTTCGAATAATGCCGGCCCCACCAGCGCGGGGAAACCAGCGGCGCCAGCGCAATCGCCAGCAGCAGCATCCCGAAGGGCAAAATCATCCACGGATTCGGCTCGTAACCCATGGCGGTTAACCCTACGGGCCCCGTCAAGGAAGGGTCAAGACCGCAGGACCATGACATCCGCGCTTGTCGGGTGCGCCCCAGCTGCTATCTTGATGCAGTGTCCGAACCGACTGACCAATCCAGCGCCCAATACCGGATGGTGACTTGCGGCAAGTGCAAGGCCAAGCGCTTCCTGCCCGCCGGCGGCGATCCCTTGACGCCCGTCCCCTGCCCCAGTTGCGGCCACCCCGTCATCATCCCGGTCCAAATCCGCCAGTTCGAACTGCGCGAAGTCATCGGCTCCGGCGGCATGGGCACCGTGTTCCGCGCCTTCGATGTCACCCTGGAACGGTTCGTCGCGGTCAAGTTCCTCAAACGCGAGATGGCCCAGGACACCCAGGTGCTGGAAAGCTTCCATCGCGAAGCCCGCGCGGGCGCGGCGCTCAACCACACCAACATCATCCACATCTACACCTTTGACGAATACAACGGCCAACCCTACCTCGTCATGGAACTGGCCGACAACGGCAGCCTGGACAGCCGGATCGAACAGGACGGCGCAGTCAGCGAACTGGCAGTGCTCGATGTGGGAATCAAGATGACCTCCGCCCTGCAAAGCGCCCTGCAACTCGAGATGCTCCACCGCGACATCAAACCCGGCAACATCCTCTATAACGCCGCCGGCGAACCCAAACTCGTCGACTTCGGCCTGGCCCGCAAAGCCCAGGAAGAGGAGGAATACGGCTCCTCCGTCTGGGGCACACCCTACTACGTCGCCCCGGAAAAAATCGAGCGTAAGAAGGAGGATTTCCACTCGGACATGTACAGCCTGGGCGGCACGCTCTACCACGCCCTCACCGGCCACGTGCCGTTCGAAGCCGATACCATCGAACAGGTCGTCGCCGGCCACGTCCACACCCCTCTCACCCCACCGCACGAGGTCGTCCCACACATCACCCAACCCACCAGCGACGCCATCTGCACCGCCATGGCCAAGAACCCGGACGACCGATACCCCACCTATGACGATTTCCACATGGCGCTCGAGGCCGCCCGCAGCTACCTGCTCGTCGACCAGATGAAACAACACCAGGCCCTCAACCCCCAAGCCCATCCCCACCTCCACCCCCACGCCAAATCGTGGTGGAAACGCTAGCCAGCCGCGGGCTCAGACTGTTCGGGGGGCGCAGGAGCCACAAACCGTGGGTGTTCATCGAGAGGGCCGTGGGTGTGTGTGCGGCTCCCTCCACAAAACCGCTGCGCGGTTTTGAGTCCATTAATGGAAACCTCAGCCACAGGGGCTGAGGATTTCCAGGCTCCGCGCTTCGGCAAAGAAGGGAAACACCTCGTCCCGCGGGCGCCCCAGCCAGGGTGCGGTGTCGAGGGTGTATTCCTTCATTCCGGGGGCGTTTCACAGCCTGGTCTTGACGCCGCAGGCCCGCGCCACGCACCAGCCGCGCAGGGCTTCCACGATCCCGAACACCCCTGCCGTCGCCAGCACTCCGGCCAGCCAGACCGAGTGCGGCATGCTGAAAGCCGCACCTGCGAGCAGCGCCAAGCCCATCAAACCCCGAACGAGCCGGCCTTTGCCATCGATGTTGCAAGCAAAAAAACGTTTCATGAAATCAGGATGCCACGCCGGACATTAAATCAGGCCACCCCGGGTTTGCGAGTCCAAAAACCACTCATGCGCGACGCGGCGGCGCGGCCGTGGCGGCGGGACATGGCCATTGACAAGGTGCGCGCGGTGACTGCGCCGCAGGTCTTCCAAGCAAACAGCCTGCTTGCGCGCACTGTCGGCCTTCTGGTATGTGTGCTGCCGACACTTCATGCATGGCGCATCCGGGTCGGCGGGAGTCGCGGCACCGAAATGCATGTGGGCAGGGACGCGGAGGGTGGTATGGGGAGTCCATGCGGGCGTTCGGGAATGCCCCGGGAAACTCCGTGCGATGCGGAGTTGCAGGGAAGGGCTTCTAGCAACATTGCCGGTGTGGCGAAATGGCAGACGCACGGGACTTAAAAAGCCAAAAATTGCGCTTTCACACCCGCTTTCGCCGATTCACGCGACACGCACCAAACCCGCATGAATAAAGGGCGAAACGCGGTTTTCGCTGTTTGGTGCCGATGAACAAAGGGCGGGTGATTTGGACCCCGAAAGTAGCACAAAAACTAGCACAGCCTAATTTTGCAAGTCGTTGGTATAAGTTCCAGACGCACGGGACAAGAGTCCTAATGCGCCGTTGCACAACGTCGCCCGATGGTCAGAAAAGCGCCGTCTGATGGAGATGGACGGGCGCCCTCCGACAGCTTCGAAGTGAATCCTCCCGGAGCGCATCGGGGACTGCGCGCAGAGTTGCGAGCGCTTCGCGCCTTGCCACCGCGCGCGCGTCGGACGGGTCGGGAAGGTGCGGATACTCCTCCGGCGCTCCCGGCTCGTCGTAGGCCATCCCGTGCAACGGCAGCGGGCGGGCCGGTCGGCGGGGCGGCGGCGGCGTGAATGTCGCGGCGGCGAGGGCCGGCGTGGACCGCCGCCGGGGGCGTGGACCGGTCCGGGTCGGGGCCAGGCTCCAGCGGCGCGGACCGTCAGGGCCGGCGGACCGGCCCGGCGGCTTAACGCGGCGGATGCTGGGCGCGGACCGCCCCCGAGGCCGCAGACCGGCCCGGGTCGGGATCAGGGTGCGGCGGCGCGGACCGGCTGCGCGGGGCGTCAGGCCTTCAGGGGCAAATTGCCTGGCGTGGGCATCGCCTCGAAGCCAGCAACGGCGGCGACGCCCTCAGGCGGACCGTCTGGGGGATCGCCCGGGGGCCGGGCGCGGATCTCCGGCGGGGGCGCGTCGAAGGGCCTGGGGCCGGATCTCCGGCGGATCGGCTTTGGGTCGGCACGGGGGCGCGAGGCCTCCCGGGCGCGAACCGCGCGGATCCCCAGCGACGCGGACCGGCTCCGGCAGATCAAGCCGGCGGATCCTCGACGCGGGCCGTCTCGAAGGTCCGGGGGGCTGGCAGGGGTCCGGCGGCGTGGACCGTCCCGGGGGGCACCGGCCGGATCGCCAGCGACGGGGACCGCCCCCGGGGCGAAGCCGGCGGATTCTCGGCGCGGACCAGTAGGGCAGCCGGGCTCGTCCGGGGGACGCCGGCGGCGCGGACCGCGCAGGGGGCCGGCGCCAGGGTCCGGCGGCGGACCGCCTCGCGGCCGCCTCCGGTGGGGGGAGCATGTTGCGGCTTGCCCGGGGACCCGCTGCGGGCCCGCCGGTCGCCCGGATCGCCGGCGACGCCCACGGTCTCGGGGTTCCGCGAACGGTCGCTTGATCTGCGGAGCGAGAGGCGGCAGCCATTCGAACCTCCTCATAGCGGGCAATGGTTCCGTCCGGGTCTTGGAATCTCAAGTGTGCGTTAGGTTGAAAATACTCTTTTCAGCGGTTCAGGGGGCAAAGCCGTCTCAGCCGCCGCGCCAAGATGGACGGAGGCGAGCCGGAACGGGCGGCGGATAGGTTTATGCGTTCCGGCTTTCCCGCGCATTATAAGGGTGATTGCGACGCCTCCTCTCAAACGGCAAGCGAAAGGCCGATGTACGAATGGTATTGGCCCGCAAATTACGAATCCTTTCCTGATCAAAGCCGCTTCGGTGCGGTTCCTTGTATTGAAGAACGAAAGCGTATTAGGGTGGTAATTGAACGGCGCGGTAAAATCGTTGATCGATTGGTAGCTGCGGATCGCATATGAACTGCATGTTGGTTTCGAGCATCACATTAAAGAGCGGTGTCCATAATGAAAGCGTGTTCAAGTTCGTTGTCCACTCGATACGGTACGTGTTGCTGACGGTTCCGTTAAGGTGGGTTCCGAAATAGAGCTGGGCGTCAATCAACTGCACATCAGTTGACGGCGGGCCGTCACCGCTCAAGCGAGCGATGCGATTGATATTTGTATCGCCTACGCGCGTAAATTCCCCTGCTATTATATATTGTCCATCGGCCTGCACATTGCAGACGTTTATTCTAACCCCGTTCCAGGAATAGACCCTAGGAACAAAGGTCATGTCCAAAGAGGCGTCGAAATGCAATCGCGCGATTCCAGGCAGGTATTGTCCCCCAATACTTACAAAGTCACCCGTCACCAGAATAGCGTTATTGGAGAGGATCTTTATGGCCTTAACACCATCATAATTCGGAACGATACCTCCCGGAATTACAAAGGTCGTATCGACACTACCATCGTTGTGTAGGCGGGCAATGTTGATCCGAGAATAGCCGTTGATGCTATCAAAGATCCCTGCGACGATAATCTTTCCATCCGGCTGCAAAGCAACAGCAGTAATCCTTGAGCCATTAATGAAGCCAGGGCTGAATGTCGGGTCCGGAAGGCCGTCCAAACTGACACGCGACAGGTACGGCCGCGAGCTGGCGTTTCCGGCCAAGATGAACTTTCCGTCAGGTTGTTTAACGAAATCTGCAATTTGTGCATTAGTCAGTACGGCCGCGGGATTAAAACTCAGATCAATCTGGTAATTGCTGTCAAGGCGAACAATGCAATTTTGTGAAATGCCGTCAACGGCAGTAAACGTGCCTAGGGCGATAATAGTTCCATCGGTTTGTCGCTCAAGCTTCCTGACCGAATTATTGAAATCTACGATTCGAAAATCCAAATCCAGACTGCCATCCGTCCGGAGTCTTGCAAAATATGGTCGAGAAATAGAATTGAACATGGTGAAGTCGCCGGCGATTATGATTTTGCCACTCGATTCTACGAGCACCGCGCGCACGGGTAAATTCGGCCCGGCGCCAATATAAAAGGTGTCATCCCGTTGGCCGTCGGCAAACAACCGGGCAACGTATTTCATTTGAACTCCATTGAACACCGTAAAGCCGCCTGCAACAACAAGTTTCCCATCGGGAGCATCGGCAACGGCCCAAATTTCTGCGTCTGCCCCCGTCCCCGGATTAAAGGTGATGTCGAGCAAGCCGGGTTGGGCAGACGACAGAATGGGGAAAGTCGAGATGAATGCCAAAAATGGCCCAAGAGCCAATCGTATGGTTTTCATAACTGAATCAGCATACTCTTGCACTCTGGGCAAGGAGACGCAATACGAATAATCGTTTGCGGATCGCAAACACGCTACGGCCCCTCGCGGGTACGCCAGACCATCCGAAATTGCGACGCGCTCTAGACCATCCTACGCCGACCAGCGGCAGGACGCCTCGGGGGCCGGCGGCGTTTCGGCTCACGGCTGAACCGGGCCACCAGGTCCCGCACCCGGGCAGGATCCGGCAGCGGTCGTTTGTCCGGGGACGGCAGCGATGGCAACCACTCGAAAGTCCTCATGGTGCTATGGTGGCGGATCGCGGCGAGCGTGTCCATAGCGTTAGGCGTTGCCGCACATTTAGCTTTGAGCTGGGCTGCGCTTTTGTGGCCCAGATGCGCCAAGAGCGTGATTGACTTTTCGACCAAGGGCGCCTCATCTCCGTGGAGTAATCAGGCTTCGTGAAGAACGACAATGAAAGTACTCATAACAATATTCGCGGCACTCTCCTTTCCCATCTTGCTGCTAAACGTTTTTGGCGGCATCGCTTCGGGTATCTGGCTGGCGATTCTCGGAGAGTGGAATCCCATTCTGATCGGAATCTTTGGGTTCTTTGGTGGAACGTTTCTTCTCACGTTTGCCATCATGCCGGGATTTCTGCTCGGCATGCTAGCAGTCTCGTTTGGTGAAAAAACGCGTTACGTCGCGATGTTTGCTTTGCTATTGGTCAGCAGCGCGTACACTTTCAGTGTTATCACGATTTGGTGCGCCGCTGTTCTGTGGTTCTTCATGCAGCTTGCGACTCAAAGCATACTTCTTCCGCTACTGCTCTGGTCTTATGTAATAGCGATTGGACCGATTAAAGCCATGGCCGCAAGAGACAAAGATAGTGATGCTTCCGTGCTCACGCTATTCTTCGCAGAGCTCGCCTACATAGCTGCTGGGCTCTGGGTTCTCTTCGGTGATCCGGCCGTACCGGAGGTTCTAACCTTGATGGGCTGCATTATGGCTTTAGGCATGATCACAATGCTTGTGAACGCAATGACACTGATCACTAGAAATGAAAATGGGTGAATCCTCTCAGCCCATCCCCTGGGTTTGCGCTTTGAGAATTGTACCGATGCACGACGCGCCAGAAGAGGCAACGGCATCGCGGGCGCTGACCAGCTGGGCGCCGGGGCCGGTCCGGGGCCGGCGCCAGGCTCCGGCGGCGAGGACCGCGTCGAAGGGCTGAGGCGCCGGACAGGGGCCCGGCGGCGTGGACCGTCGCCGGGCCCCAGATCGCCGGCGGGACGGACCACCTGGAAGGGCTCAGGGGCCGGCAGGGGCTTGCGGGCGCGGACCGCCCCCGGCGGGTCAAGGCGGCGGATCGTCGGCGCGGACCGCTTTCCGGGCTGCGTCGCCGGCGATGCGGACCGCCTGGGCGGCGCGGCGGGTCTGGGGCCGGCGCCAGGGTTCGCGGGCGGGGACCGCCCCCGGGGGCACCGGGCGGCTGTGGTGGAGGAAGGATTGGCCGAAAGAGGACTTGAGGCGGTAAACGGTCCGCTTGGATACGTGAAACATGCGGGCCAGTTGAGCGTTGGTTTTGGTCGGTAGCCGTTGCGGCCGGAGAACCGACACCATAACGGCCGCGCGTAAACCGAAACTGGCGGGCCAGGGGAGCTTGAAGCCAGCTTTGGATTTCAGGGGTTCAATCGTGAGCCATTCCGCCCAGTCGGCGAGGAGGGCGGCAAGTTGGGCGAAAGGGCTTGGGGGCAGGGGCTCGAGGTCTTCAACGGGATGGTGCCAAAAGCTCGCGGCTGCGCTATCTGCCGGGTCTCGCGGGCGGCCTATGGGTTCATCGTCGAACACGGAGTTCACCCGAGCATGAGGGGCGCCGTGATGCAAGCGGTTTTTGGCCGGGCCCTCGGGGAACACCAAAAACGGCGGGGGAACCACTCATGTATCCCCCGCCGTGTTCCTCGTCAAACCAAACTCCGCGGGGAACAAAGGTTATCGCTGGCCACGGGCTCCGGGCTTTGCTTTACTTCGTCAGAGACAAGCCCGGCGCGGGCGAGTTTCTTCATGAACACAGCGCCCGCGACCAAAACCGCATGCTCGTCGCCCTCCAGCGCGGCCTCATACAGCCGCGTGAGCTTGTCCAGCGCGACACGCGCGCGGGTCGACGGGGTCCGACGTTTTATCGAGTTCAGGCTGGACCGAAACTCTTTCAAGGCCTGGTTTTGCTCGTTGCTCATACGTCAGCGGCGCCCAGCTTCTAAGGGCGGATCAACCATGAAGCCCAGGCTGGCCAGGAGCTGGTCCACGCGTTGGTCGGCCGTGTGTTCGATGGTTTTGCGTTCCACGGCCAGGGCGGCCGAACGGGCTTGGAGCGCCAATAGCTCAGCGCTTGGTTGCTCGGCGCGGGTGGTGACAGGGGCCAGTCGGGCGTTGGCCTATGCGAGTTGGGCGGAGCCGGTGGCCTGGGCGGCGGCGAGCCGCTCGACTCGGGCGCGGGCCGCCTCGCGCGCGGCCGATTGTTGGGCGACGGCCGTTTCGATTGCTTCAAGGAAATCAACCAGCGCGGGGGGCAGATCGGCCAGCGTGGCGTGTTTGGTCATGGCGCGGCCTCCGTTCGTGCGGCTTTGAGTTCCTCGGGCGGGATTACGGTCCACACCAATTCAAAGCGCGTGGCGCCCTCTCGAACAGCCTGGGCGAGGTGTTCCGATGCTCCCCGCACCGCGGTCAGCGTGGAACTTGGGCGAAAGGTGACGCCAAAGCTCTTAGGCGTGTCGCCATCCCTTTCGGCGAGCTTGGCCACGAGCGCGCGGGCAAGGTCACGGGCTGCCGCGGCGATTTGCAAGCCGGGGCCAGCCGCGAAGGCGCGCCGCGTGTTCTTCATCGCGGCCTTGATGACCCGGCGTTCGAAGAGAAGTTCGGCTTCCGCTTTCTGTGTTCCTTTATAAACCGCTTGGAGATGGTCCGGGCGTTTCCGCGCCCCGTGCAAAGCCACGCGAGAATGCGCTGGTTTGGAGTGTGGGCGGTGGTCATGGTGGCCTTTTCTTGGGCTATAATATTGGCGGCCGTGGTTTTTTTATTTCGATTTCCGCGGGGGAAAGCCAAGCACCGCGGACCCTGCGTGAAGCTGGAGCTCTCAAAGAGATTCCTTTCGAATCCATTGCGCTTACGGGGTTTACGATGTTCCGGCGGCGAAACCTTCGAGCGTCTGCCACACAAGCGCCTCATTCCGCTTGAGTTCCCAACAAGGTGCATCCCGCGCGGCCGCGTACGCCAACACACCACGGACCAGCGAGGCGGTGAGTGGGCTGGGGGCGTCGTGCGTTTGCCGCCGTAGGTAGCCAATCATTAGTTTCCGGTTGGCGGGGGTAAGTCGCGGCGTGATGGGGCACAATGGCAGGTCGGCAGGCGGCGCAGCCTGCCAGCCTGGAGGAGGTGGGGTCGCCAGTCAGGCCAACAGTTCCGCCTTATGCTCCCGCAGTCGGTCGATCAGGTCGGGGGTGAACCTGTCTGCCGGTGTCACCTTGAGACGGTCGCCAGCAACCTGCAGCCGGATACCCTGTGCGGCCGCTTCAAGGCATAAGTCATGGGGGCTCGGGGTCATAATAAGAGGATGTTCTCCGGGGATTCCCCGTTTGGACCCGCCACACCGCCACAAGACCCGTCATTATTGATCGCAACCGCGTTTTCCAAGGCACCACACGGTTTTTCTTGTCGCGGTTTGGAAAGTGCAGAATCGCCAATGTTTACCGGCCTTGTGGCGGTGTGGCGATCTGTAGGGGGGGATGCCAAAAAATGCTCGAAAGCCTCTTTGAAGTCGTCCAGGGCGTACCCTTTTCGCGTATCGTCGCCTAGTCGAATATTGCGCGGCATCACGCCAAACTTCGGAAGCTGGTTTGCCAATTGCTTCGGGGAGATAGGTTTTCGGTGCTTGCCGCATTCTGCCCATGGCCGTCCTTCCATTTCCCCAAGTGCTGCGGCCAGCTTCGCGCACGGCAGACGGTCGGCGCCCAGCGTTCCGAAGACGGCCTGTATGTCGGGGAGCAGAAGGGCGGCGATGCCTTGGGCGTCCAAGTCGTCGGCGGATGTGAGCTTGGAGAATGCGGCGGCGGCCCGGCCCGGCCACACGCCACCGGCAACGTCGGCCACGCCAAACATGGGTCGCCACTTGGGACTCAATTACGCCGCAGTTGCGAATGGGGTGGATGAAGCGGTTGCTGGAGATGAGTAGCCCGACGTGATACGGCACTCGGCCCAGGCGGAAGCAGAGCAGGTCTCCGGCTTGAACGGGTTCTCCTGTCGGCAGGTGCTTAAGCGCGGGCGAGCGTCCAGCCAGTCGAGAAGCTGGGACGTGTCCCGATGGTCGCCGCCGTCCATCGTGTAATCGGGGAACTGCCAGCCGTCAATGGCGCCGGGTTCCTTGAGAAGCGAGATGAGCAAATGCACGCAATCCACGCCCAGCCCCTCGGATGCAGGCATGCGGATGGGACGGCGTCCCCAGCCAGGCCTCAGCCGCTTCGGCCAGGCGGGCCACCTTCTCGGGCGTGTCATAGAATGACGGCGTCATTTCTTGCCTCCACTGCCCGCTTTGATCTCCACGGCCTTTAACGTCAGGTTCCGAAGCGGGATGCGGTGCCCGCCCCAGTTGGCGAAGTTGGAGAACTTCAGCTGGCAGGGCGTATCGGCCCCGTCACAGCGGGGATAGAGCGTGCCGGGGTCGGTAGCGACGGCAAAGGAAAGCGCAGCGTTCAAGGCGTGAACGAGCGTGGAAAGCGCCCGGACGTCATCGGCCAGTTCCTCGCACTTTTCGCGGAGGGCTTGGAGTTCGGCCTGGGTGGGCGGATCGGAGATGGTCAGGCCGGCGATCTTGCTGTCGGTGTTGCCGAGGGTGACCGCATTCTGGTCTACTCCTGAGGATTTACCCCTAAAACCCGCTCCCTGGGCCACTTTGGCGTCCCAAGACGCGTGGCAGTGAAAGCGGCGGTTTGGGGGGCGCCGCACGGCATGCAAAACGGCTGGAGACGCGCAAAGGTGCCCCGGGGGACATGGTGTGCGCCGGGGCTGCTGACAAACGCGGGGCATTTAAGCCGGCCCGCCCATCTTCGTTCTGCCCGGTGTCAACAAGCCAGATTCTTCTTTTGTCACCGGCAACCGCTTTACCCTGAACGATGCGCCGATGGCGACGGATCAAACGCAGCGGGACGTCGTTCAGCGTTTGGGCATGGGCACGGAAGGCGCGGTCAGCGCGCAAGCCGCCGAGCTAGCCGGGGTGGTCCACCAGGATAGGCGGCTGGCCCGAAAGGTTCGACAGATTGAGCGTTCATTGGACGCCAGACGCTAGAAAGCGACAACGGTGGCAAAGCCACGAGCCGTCGGCAAACTGGGCTGCTGTTTGCTATTTCGGGGGGTGGTGCCTTCTCTCTGTGTCTTGTCGAAAGTCTTGAGAACGTTCACCAACTGTGCCGCCCGAATATGTCCGTAGTTCAGCGTGCAACTCGCCCCAATAATATAGGTCGTGCTCTTGCTCATCCACTTATTACGGGGCTGTAGCGCCGCGGAATCGCAGCCACCGGCGGCGAGAGCACACGCGGTTCTCTCCCGAGTGGTGGTGCTGAATCCACTTACCTGATCTGGTCAGTCTCACTCCTGTGTCGCCTTGAACATCCATAGCGCGGCCTCGTACTCCCGGCTCAGGTCGAAACCGATGTTCGCCTCCGGGGCGACCTTCTTCCACGTCACGAACATGTAGCAGAGCAGTTGGAGTCCGGTGAACTCGCCTGGCAGCGTGCGCAGCCGGTACTTTTGGTCCGGGTTGTTGGGGTTGAGCCCCTTCGTGCCGAGGGCGGCGATCTCGAAAGCGATCTTCTGGACCTCGGCTTGCGGCAGACCATCGCACTTTTGCAGCGCCCCCAAGCAATACAGCACCGCATCCGGCCTCACCCCCGCCCTGCCTTGAGGTGCCGCCCATCCCAGTTAACCTCGTCCCCATCTGCCGCGGGCAATCCTGCCGTAAGCTGGCAAAGCGGATGTCTGCGCGCCGCTCGTCTATGCGCCCACCCGTGTGTGGCACATGCACAGTGCCCGTTGTGCGATTCGGTTTGATGCAAAGTAAGCTTGTCTTTTGGGCAGCTTTCGGGTAAAAACATGCCCATGAAATCCTCGGACTGCTCTTCACGGGTTGTGGCCTTGGTGTTCTCTGTCTTCCTGATCGCCCAAACGACCATCCTCGCCGGCCCACCAATCGTGTCCAATGTGCGCGCCTCGCAGCGCGCCGGCACCGGTTTGGTGGACATCCTGTACGACGTTTCCGATCCCGACGGGGATCACGTCGCCATCACGGTCACCGTCTCCTTTGACGGCGGCGCCAGCTACACCGCCCCGGCTCGCACGTTCCAGGGGACCGGCTACGGCAATGACGTGACGCCTGGCACCAACAAACAGATTGTCTGGGACGCTGGAGCGGACCTCGATCCGCTGGTGTGGTCGCGTGTCAAGGTTAAGGTGACCGCCGACGACGGCTACTGGAACGCGCCACCCGAGATGGCTTACATCCCGCCCGGCACCTTT
>JAFGQR010000107.1 GCA_016935555.1 Verrucomicrobiota bacterium | reverse complement strand
TCGGCGTTGTCGCACAGCTCGCATTCCTTCAGGCCGTAACGGGGGTCGACGAACCCGAGGTTCTTCTTGATGGCGAGCAGGTCTTTCATCTGCTCGGGCGAGAACGTCTTCATCGGCTGGCCGAGCTGGGCGGCGACGGTGAGGGTGCGGCAGTAGGCTTCGATGATCTCCATCCGCCAGTAGGCTTCTTCGACGTTGTTGTGGCTCCAGGTGACCACGCCGTGGTTGGCCATCAGGATGGTGTTGTGCTGCCCAACCAACTCCGCCACGAGCTTGCCCATTTCGGGCGTGCCCGGCGTGCGATAGGGGGCGATGGCGACCGAGGCGAACACCTCGTATTCGGGGATCATGCAGGTGGGCGGCAACACGCCGGCGACGGCGAAGGCGGTGGCATAGGGGGGATGGCAGTGGACGGAGGCGATGTCCATGGGCTGGGCCCGCATCATCTGGAGATGCATGAGGATCTCGCTGGTGCGCTTCTTGGCGCCGAGGACCTGATTGCCCTCGAAATCGACGAGGCACATGTCCTCGGGTTTCATGAAGCCCTTGCTGACCAGCGTGGGGGTGCACAGGACCAGGTCGTCGCCGACGCGAATCGCGATGTTGCCTCCATTGCCGTCCACGTAGGCCCGCTTCCACAACCGGCGGCCGATGTCGCAAATCTGCAACTTCAACTCGTGACAGTAGGACGAATGGAAAAACGCCTCGATCTCCGGCTTCGGGCTTTGCGAGTTGGGCGATTGGCCCGGCGCCGGCGGCGAGGGCGCCGGCTTCGGGGCGGCGGCGGCGGAGACCGGGGCGGCGGGCGGGGAAAGGAGAGGGGGGGGCGGGGCGGTTCTGGCGGCGGCGCCGTTGGGGGCGCGGGGCGCGGCGGACTCGAGGTCGCGAAGGAGGTCGCGTGCCGAGGGTGTGAGGATGGCGTCGTCGGGGAGGGACTGGACACCGCCGCCGGTGCGGAGGAGTTCTTCGATGTCGCGGGTGGAGATCACGCTTTTCATAACAGGTCAGAGGGATGGCGCGCCCCCGGGCGGGGCGGGCGGGTGGCATGCCGGCGGCCTGGTGGGGCGGGGGCCCATGGGGATGGATGGGGCGCGGGGGTCATGGGGGGAGCGGCGAATAAAAGACCTCGTCCACCAGGGCGGCATTGAAGGCATCGACGGGGGTGGGTTGGGCGAAGGGTTGGGCGGCTTCCCGGCCTTCGACGAAGCCGATGGTCTGGGCGATGCCCCCGCCGAGGTTGTCGTAGACGACTGCGGAGAAATCCCTGCTCAGCCCCGGGGGCGTTTCGGAACCGCGCTGGTAGTGGTCGCGGGTGAACGGGCTCACGATGAGCCAGCGGGCCCCTTCGAGCGCAGGAACGGCCCGGCTGAGCGTCACGCGGCCGATGACAGAGGCTAGGCGCATGGCGAAGGCGGGGGGTCGTCGACAATCCCAATGATCATCCAGCGGACCGGGCTTTTGTCGTCGCCAACGGTTTTGCGGGAGGCGGCGCCGTCGGAGGAGATGATGACGCGCTGGTGGAGGGCGGCGCCGTGCGGGTCGATGGCCACCTGGGGGGTGCCCTCGGGGGTGCCGGCGTGGTTGATGGGCTGGCAGATTATCAGCCGCCACCCCTGCAGGCTGGGATGCTTGCGGGTGGCCACCACGTTGCCTTCGACGCGCGCGAGAAACATGGGCCGGGGTTCAGTAGATGCGGAGGTTGTCGACCATGACGCAGCGGCGGACGCGGCAGAAGGTGCGGGGGTTGGCGATGCCTTCGCCGGTGGTGGTGGCGATGGAGAAGTTCGAGTAGCCCTCGCCGCCGTCGCCGAGGCCGGCAACGCAGGAGCCGTTCTTGATGAAGAGAGCGGTGTCGAGCGCGCGCGCCATGGCGGTCATGCGGGTGACGTCAATGGTGTGAATCATCGCCGAGTGCTTGTAGTTGTGCTCGGCCTTCTTCGCCTCGGCGATGCCCTCCTCGACGGTCTTGACCCGCACGACGGGCACAAACGGCATCATCTGCTCCTCCTCGACAAACAGGTGCTCGGCGGGGGTCTCGGCGAACAACAACTGCGTCCCGGCCGGGATGGTCGCGCCCGCCACCCGGGCGAGCACTTCGGGGTCGCGGCCGACCAGGTCGCGGTTGAGGACCGGGTGGGAAGGGCCGGCGCCCTGGCCCTTGGGGCGGAGGAACGCAGCCTGGGTGAGGCGCTCGACCTGCGCGTCGTTGAGGCGGAAGGCGCCGTTCTTTTCGAGCGCCGCCAGGAACGCATCGAAGACGGGTTCGAGCACAAACACCTCCTTTTCCCCGATGCACAGCAGGTTGTTGTCGTAGGCCCCTCCGGCAATCACGCATTGCGCGGCGCGCTCGAGGCTGCCGGTGCCGTCCACCAGGACGGGCGGATTGCCGGGTCCGGCGCAGATGGCGCGTTTGCCGCTGGCCATGGCGGCCTTGACGACGCCGGGGCCGCCGGTGACGCACAGGAGGCGGACGAATTCGTTTTTGGTGAGGGCGTTGAAGGAGTCGAGGGTGGGGGGATGGATGAGGCAGGCGAGGTTTTCGATGCCCAAGTCGCGGTGAATGGCCTCGTTGAAGGCGCGCACGGCGGTGGCGGCGCACGTGGCGGCACCGGGGTGGGCGTTGAAGACGACGGCATTGCCGGCGGCCACCATGCTGATGATGTTGCTGGCGATGGTGGGGATGGAGTGCGTCGAGGGGGTGACGGCGCCGATGACGCCGAAGGGGGTGTATTCCTCCATCGTGATGCCGTGGTCGCCGCTCATGCCGAAGGGGTGAAGGAACTCGACGCCCGGGATGGCGCGCTGGCCGAGCAGCTTGTCGATCTTGTGATCGAGGCGGCCGATCTTCGTTTCCTCCATCTCCAGCCGGCCCCACTCCCTCGCCTTGCTCCAGCAAAGCTCCTTCACGATCTCAACCACCTTCCGCCGGCCGGCCACCCCCTTCTCCCTCAGCTGCCCAAACGCCTCCTCCGCCGCCGCGCACGCCTCGTTGGCATCCTGAAAGATGCCATACACGCCGCGGCAGGCCGTGCGGGCGGACGCCGCCGGTTTGCCGTTGACGGGGCGGCCGGACGCGGGGCTGGCGGCCGGGGCGGCGGGGGGCGACGCGGCGGGGGCGGGGCAGGCGGCGGGGATGGCGGTGCCGCCCAGCCGGCCGAGCACCTCCTGGATCACATCACGGATGAGGGTTTCGTTGACGGGAGCATTCATGGGACGACTACGGCTGTTTGGCGTTGTAGATCTGGGTGCCGAGGACTTCGACGGCATCGACGATGCCGACGATAACGGCGTCGACGGGGGCTTCCTTGAGGTTGGGCGCCAGGCGGGCGGAGCTGCCCTGGCAGAACAACACCAGCTCGCCTTCGCCGGCCCCCACGCTGTCCACGGCCACGATCGTGTTCACGCCCGGCTTGAACTTCGTCGGGTCCTTGTCATCCACCAGCATCGGACGGATCAACATGAGCTTGCGACCGGTCATGTTGGCGTCCTTCTTGGTGGCCACCACCGAACCTTCAACTTTGGCGAGAAACATAACGAGTGAGGCAAAGGGCAACACGCCGAAGGCGGACGTCACGTCGGCCGGCGCGCGGCGGGCTTCGGTCGGAAGCCCGGAACACGCCGCGTTCCGCCTTCCGGCTTGTTACTTTTTCCTGGGCAGCACCGCATCCACATCCTGGTGAGGGCGGGCGATGACGTGGACGCTGACGAGGTCGCCTTTGATGGCCTTGATGGCCTGGGCGCCGGCGTCGGTGGCGGCCTTGACGGCGGCGACGTCGCCGACGACGACGGCGGTGACGAGGGCGGTGCCGACCTGGGTGAGGGGGCCGGCGAGTTCGACGTTGGCGGCCTTGAGCATGGCGTCGGTGCCCTCGACGAGGGCGACGAGTCCGCGCGTTTCGATCATTCCAATTGCTTGATGAGCCATGAGGGTGGGGGGTTGGGGGGTTCGAGTTGAGCGTTGAAGGTTGAGCGTGGAAAGAACCGGGTCGGCTAGGCCGCAGCGTCAAGCTGCCGTTTCACTTCGCGCGCCACGACGAGTTCCTCGTTGGCGGGGATGACCAGGACCCTGACCCGCGACTCGGGCGCGCTGATGACCGTTTCGCGGCCGCGGGCGGATTGGTTGAGGGCGGGGTCGAGGAGAAGGCCCAGTTGGTCGAGGTTGCGGCAAATGCCGTCGCGGACGAGGGGATCGTTTTCGCCGATGCCGGCGGTGAAGACGAGGGCGTCGATGGCGTTCAATTGCAGGTAATAGCCGCCGATCCAGCGGCGCGCCTCGTGAATGAGCACGTCCAGCGCCAGCCTGGCGCGGGCGTTGCCTTCGGCAGCGCGGGATTCGATGTCGCGAATGTCGTTGTCGCCGCCCGACAAGCCCATGAGGCCCGAGGCCTGGCACAGGGCGGTTTCGGCCTGGTCCAGCGACAGGCCCGCGGAACGCATGACGTAGCCCAGCGCGAACGGGTCGAGGTCGCCGACGCGGTTATTGTGCGGCAGGCCGGATTGGGGGCTCATGCCGAGGCTGTTGCCGACGCCCACGCCGTTGAGGATGCCGGTGACGCTCGAGCTGCCTCCGAGATGACACGAAATGACGCGCAGATCCGGCGTTCGGACGGGCGTGGTGCCGCCGTCCAGGTAGAGGTTCCGGGCCCGGCGCGCGACGTCGTCGCGCCCCAGGAGTTGGGCGCTGCGTTCGGCGATATACTTGTGGCTGGCGCCGTGAAATCCCCAGCGGCGCACCCCACGCTGATGCCAGTCGTCGGGCACGGCGTAGCGCTTGGCCGCCTCGGGCGCCCACTGGTAAAACGCCGTTTCAAACAGGCCAAACAGCGGGGTCCGGGGCATGCGCCGGGCAAAGAGGCGGATGCCGGTGATGTAGGGCGGGTTGTGGGCGGGGGCAAGGCCGTTGTAAGCCTCCATGGCGGCCAGCACCGGGTCCGTCAGCCGCACACAGCCGTCCACTCCCCGCGCGATGATCGTCTTGAAACCCACGGCATCCACGTCGGCCTCCGTCTCGATGGCACCCCCGCGCCGCAGGGCCGCCAGACAATCGTCGATCGCCCGGGGGTAATCCGCGACGCGCTCGAAGCCGCCCTTGTGGAGCAGTTCCTCCCCGCCGTCCGCGAAACGGAACAGGCGCCACTTGAGCGAGGTCGAACCAAGGTTGGCGACGAGGATCCTCATGCGTGCGGAGCGCGGGGCGCGCCGTGCCGAGTGCCCGGTGCGGAAGGACGCACGGGGCGCGGACGGCCTGGCCATGCCGCGCGCCGCGTTCCGCGTTCCGGGCTCACTGCAGCCACCGGCCGAGTCCGGCGAGGCCTTCGTGGGGGCGAGGGATGACCTGGACGCTGATGACCTGGCCGACCTGGGCCGCGGCGGCGGCGCCGGCATCGGTGGCGGCCTTCACGGCGGCGACATCGCCGCGGAAGAAGGCCGTGACGTAGCCGCTGCCGATTTTCTCCCAGCCGTTGAGGGTGACATTGGCGGCTTTGAGGGCGGCGTCGGCGGCTTCGAGCAGGGCGCTGAGACCCTTGCACTCGATCATTCCAATTGCTTGTTGCGTCATGGGTGCGTGGGGGGGGTGGACGTGGACGGTTGGGGGGTTACTTGGCCGCCTTGGCGGGTTCGCCGAGGAAAGCCTTCAAAAGGTCTTCGTGCGGACGGGCGATGATGTGCGAGCTGATCAACTCGCCCACTTTGCTGGCCGCCTTCGCACCCGCGTCCACCGCGGCCTTGACGCTGCCCACATCGCCTTTGCACAGCACCGTGATCAGGCCGCCGCCGATGGGGATGGTTTTGACCAGGCTGACGTTGGCGGCCTTGACCATGGCATCGCTGGATTCGACGCTGCCGACGTAGCCCCTCGTTTCGATCATTCCGATTGCTTCGCTCATGAGTGGTTGGATGGTTGATGGTTGGTGGTTGGAAATCGTCAAAGCGTCCGGGCTCGCGCCCACCGCCCCCCACAGGGGCTCACGTCGTCAGTTCGCACGAGGTCTCGGGCCGCAGATTGCACGCGTTGCCCTCGTCAGTGTCAATGTGCACCTCAAGCTTGAAAGCCGGATCCACCCGCGCCACCATCGCCTCAAGCGTGATCGCACAGGGACCCCCAATCTTCAGCTTCATCGCCGCCCCCGGCTTGACCCCGTAAAAGGCCGCGTCCTCGGGATGCATGTGCACGTGGCGCTGCGCCCGGATGATCCCGCTGGGCATCTCGAAAAAGCCCGCCGGCCCCATCAACATCCCGCCCGGGGTGCCCTCGATGTTCCCCGACATCCGCAGCGGGATCTCGAACCCCAGCGCAATCGCGTCCGTATACGCCAGCTCAACCTGGTTCAAAGTCCGGCACGGCCCCAAAATCCGCAGGTTCGATATCACCCGGCTCCGCGGCCCAATGAGCGTGAGGGTCTCTTTCGCGGCGAACTGCCCCTCCTGATACAGCCATTTCAGGGGGGTCAACTGGCGTCCTTTGCCGAAGAGCGTTTCCACGGCTGCCTGGGTCAGATGGCAATGGCGGGCGCTGATGTTGACGACCAGGGGGTTTGGGGCGGCGGCGGTTTTTGGGATGGGTTTACCGAGCCGCTGATAGACGGCTTGGCGGACCATATGCTCAACTATTGCTCGATGAATAGCAGGGCCAGCTGATGCCATACGAGATCGTTTTTATGCAACAAAGAACAATTGTCAACAAAAATATTGCATATTATTTCAAAATCTATCACGTTTAAGCCCTGATGCAGGCAGAGGAACGCCATAAGCGGATCGAGGAATATCTTCAAAGGGTTGAATTCGCGTCACTTGAAGAGCTCGCAAGGCACGTTTCCGCCTCCGCATCCACAGTCCGTCGAGACCTCACCCTCCTTGAGTCATGCGGCAATATCCGTCGCACCCACGGCGGAGCCCGCATCATCAATCCGCGTTCGGACGAATTCACGTTCAGCAGTCGGGACACGCAACAATTGGCGGAGAAGGAGGCGATTGGGCGGGCGTGTGCGGATCTGGTGCGGGTCCGGGAGAGTGTGATCATGGATGCGGGGACGACGGTGTATCATGCGGCCCGCCATTTGGAGTCGAAGGCGCTTCAGATTGTGACCAACTCGCTGCCTGTGGCGAACCTGTTCGCGTCGGTGCAACACATCGAGGTGGTGGTGACCGGCGGGGTGATTTATCCGCGTTTGGGCGTGCTGGTGGGGCCGCTGGCGGTCGAGGCGTTTGCGAAAATGCACGCGGATGTGGCGGTGATGGGCGCGGGTGGCATCAGTGTGGACGGGGTGACAAACTCGCATCCGCTGTTGATTGACATTCAGCGGGCGATGATCGAGTCGGCGCGCCGCGTGATTTTCTGTCTGGACCACACGAAGTTCGATCGGCGGTCTGTGGCGTTCCTGTGCGAGCTGGATTTCATAGACACGGTGGTGACGGACGGCCTGGCTCCGGCGGAGCAGGTCGAAGTGTTGCGGGCGCGGGGCCTCGAGGTGGTCGTGGCGGCGTTCGAGGGAGTTCCGGGGCCCAACGCGGCCGCCAGCGGTTCTGCCCTGCCGGTGGCCGGCTGAGCCGGTGCGCCGCGGGAATGCTCGACGTTTATGGCGCGATGGCAATGGTATTGGCACCGGTTGCGGGCGATGAGCCCGGCGGAGGTGCTGGGGCATGCCCGCAGGCGGCTCCGCGCGTTGAGCGACGCCCGGGGTGAGCGCGACTGGGCGCGCGTGCCGCTGGATCCGGTGACGGCGTTTCCGGCGCTGCCGCGTCCCGACCGCGCGCCGGAGGCGGTGCGCCAATCACTGGCGCGCGACGTCGAGCGGATCCTGTCGGGGCGCTGGCGCGCGTTTGGGGAGGTGGCGTTGCGTGTGGACGACCCGCCGCGCTGGCATTTCGACTATCTGGCGGGCGTGGACGTGGCGACGGGCGCTTCGGCGTTCGGGTTGGACCATCGGGCCTTGCCTGGGGGGGCGGACATCAGGCTGGTTTGGGAGTTGAGCCGGTGGCATGCACCGGTGCGGCTGGCGCAGGCGGCCCATGTGCTCGGCCACGAGCGCGCCGCGGAAAAGTGCGTGTTATGGCTTGAGGACTGGGTGAAGCGCAATCCGCCGTATCGCGGCTGGAACTGGACGAGCGCGCTCGAAGCCGGCTTGAGGCTGATCCAGTTCACGTGGATCGACGCGTTGTTGGCGGCGCGTGCGGAGGCGTGGGGGCTGGATGCGGAGCTGGCCACGCTGCGTTACGAGATTCTCCCGCCGCACGCCGGGTTTGCCTGGCGCCACCGATCGTTCGGGTCGTCGGCCAACAACCATCGGATGGGGGAGCTGGCCGGGTTGATGGTGGCGACGGCGCGCTGGCCGGCGCTGGCGGCCTGGGGCGCGCCGCTGGGCGCGTTGCAGGCGCGTTGGGAGCGCGAGGTGCTGGCGCAATTCGCGGCGGACGGCGGCAACCGTGAGCAGGCGTTGAGCTATCACCTTTTCTCGTGGGAATTGTGCTGGCAGGCGTGGCGGGCTTTGCAGGCCGCCGGGCGCGCCGTCCCGGCCCCGGTGGAGGACCGGCTGCGGTGTGCGGCGGATTTTTTTCTGGCGGTCCAGGTGCCGGAGGACCCCTGGGATTACGGGGATTCGGACAGTGCGCTGGCGTGTCCGCTGGTGAGCGATGAGGCCCGAGCCGTGGCGGAGTGGCATCAGTGGTTTCGGGAGCCGTCGCGCAGCGTGTCGCTGCACTACTGGCTGGGAGGGGCGCCGTGGGGCGGCCTGGCGGCGGTGCGGGTCTCGCAGCCGTGCGCGTCGCCCTGGGCGATTCATGCCGCAAGCGGCCTGGCCATGAGACGGTGTGGGGACTGGACGCTGCGGCTGGACGGGTCGCCTCTGGGGTACTTGCGGACGGCGGCTCACGGGCACTTGGACGCGCTGCATCTTTCGATTTGGAGGGGCGGTGTCGCGCTGGTCATCGATCCCGGCACCGGCGCCTATTTTTCCGATCCCTCCCTGCGGTGCTGGCTGGCTTCGCGATCGGCCCACAACGGGCCGTGTCCCGCCGGCGAGGAGTATCCGCGGCGGCGGGGGCCATTTCTGTGGGCGGCGCAGCACGAGCCGCCGGTGCTCGAGGATGGGGGGGCGGCGGGGATTTCGGTGCGTTTGAGGCTGCCGGACGCGACGCTGCAGCGCACCGTCACATGGCGTCCGGAGGCGGGCGGATGGGATGTGGTGGACGGGTGTGTGGGCAGGGGCGGGGGGGTGTTTTCGGTGCGCTGGCAGTTTGCGCCCGGGTCGACGGTGGAGCGTTTGGGCGAACGTCGGTTTCGGGTTTGCCGCGCAGGCGCGGCCATGGAGGTTCAAGTTGGAGTCGGCTGGGCCGAAGTGTTTCTTGTGACGGACAAGGCGCAAGTCGTGCAGGCGGATCCGGGTGGGCTGTTGGCGGGGACGGTATCGCCCGGATTTCGGCGGACGGTGTGGGCGAGTTATGTGAAGTTGGTGGGGCGTATGGGGGACAAGCCTTGCGTTTTCAGGACGACGTTCTTAGGTTCGCCGCCCGCATGAACATCAGCGTGATGGGATTGGGGTATGTGGGGTCGGTGACGGCCGCGTGCCTTGCCCGGCGGGGGCACGGCGTGGTGGGGGTGGATGTGCAACCGCAGAAGGTCGAAGCCTTCAACCGCGGCGAGTCGCCCATCGTCGAGCCGGGTCTGGAGGAGTTGCTGCGGCGGGCGAAGGCGGAAGGACGGTTGCGGGCGACGACGGACGGTGGGGAGGCGATTGCGGCCACGGACCTTTCGGTGGTGTGTGTGGGGACGCCATCGACCGGGGCCGGCATGTTGGACCTGGGGTATGTGCGGGCGGTGACGGTTCAGTTGGGCGAGGTCCTGCGCCGCCGTCCGAAACCGCACGCGCTTGTCTTTCGCAGCACGATGTTGCCGGGGAGCACGGCTGCGCTGGCGGACGACGTTCTGGCGGACCTGGTGGCGGCGGGTGGGCTCGAGGTGTTCTACTTTCCCGAATTCCTCCGCGAAGGCTCGGCGGTGGCCGATTTCGAGCATCCGTCGCTGGCGGTGGTGGGCACTCGCGACGGGGCGCCGCCGGCGCCGGAGCTGATGGAGGCGTTGTTTGGCGGGTCGGCGCGGGTGGTGGGCTGGGGCACGGCGGAGATGGTGAAGTATGCGTGCAACGCGTTTCACGCGACGAAGATTGCGTTTGCGAACGAGGTGGGGCGTGTGGCCAAGCCGTTGGGGATGGACGCGCGGGTGGTGATGGACCTGCTTTGCGAGGACACGCGTTTGAACATCTCGCCCTTGTATCTTCGTCCGGGCAACCCGTTCGGCGGGTCGTGTCTGCCGAAGGATGTGCGGGCGATCGTGCAGCATGGGCGCCGGCAGGGGTTGCACCTGCCGCTGCTGGAGAGTCTGCTGCCCAGCAACGAGCGCCATTTGCAGAGCCTGTTGGGGCTGATTGCCCAAACCGGCCAGACCGAGGCGGTGATCCTGGGGTTGTCGTTCAAGGCGGACACGGACGATTTGCGGGAGAGCGCGATGGTGGAGGTGGCGCAGACGCTGTTGGGGCGCGGCTATGCGCTGCGCATTTACGATCCGGCGTTGAACCTGGCGGCGCTGGTCGGGAGCAACAAACGGCTGATCGACTCCAAAATGCCGCACCTGGCCTCGCTGCTGCGCTCGGATCTGGGCGCCGCGCTGGGTGCCGGGGGTGTGGTGATTGTCGCCCAGCGATGCGCCGGGCTGCAGGAGCTGAAACGCTTTGTGACCCCGGCGCATCATCTGCTCGACATCAACGGCTGGCCCGAACTGCGCCAGTTGCCCGCCCGCTACGAGGGCCTGTGCTGGTGATGCGCCCGCCCGCCATCCTCATCATCGTCGAAAACCTGCCAGTCCCTCTGGACCGTCGCGTCTGGCAGGAATCGTGCGCCCTGCGCGATGCGGGGTATGAAGTGACGGTGGTTTGTCCGCGGATGCGCGGCTGCATGGCGCCGGAGGAGACGATTGACGGGATTCGGGTTTACCGGCATTGGATCAGCGAGGAGGCCGGGGGATTGGCGGGTTTTGTGCGCGAATACGCCTCAGCCCTGTGGGGCGAGTGGCGTCTGGTGTGGAAAGCCTGGCGGCGTCACCGGTTCGCCCTGATTCACCTGTGCAACCCGCCCGACCTGCTGTTCCTGGTGGCCTGGCCCTTCAAGGCGCTTTTCGGCGTCAGGATCCTTTACGACGTTCATGACGCGTGGCCGGAGATGTTCGAAGCCAAGTTCGGCGGGCGCGGCCTGATGTATTGGGCAGTGCGCCTGGCGGAGCGCCTGACGTATGCGTCAGCCGACACGGTGCTGGCCACCAACGAGTCCGTCCGCGACATTGCCCTGCGGCGCGGCGCCAAGCCGCCCGCCCATGTGTTTGTGGTGCGCACCGCCCCCAAACTGGACCGGGGGGACTGGGCGGCGAATCCGGCGTTGAGGAAGGGGCGGCGTTATCTGGTGGGCTATGTGGGGGTGATGGGCAGCGCGGACGGCGTGCATTATCTTGTCGAGGCTGCGGCGCATCTGGTCCACGAGATGGGGCGGCGGGACGTGCAATTTCTGCTGATGGGGACGGGGCCGGAGCACGGGCGGCTGGTGGCGCAGCGGGATGCGCTTGGGGTGGGCGACTTTGTGGATTTGCCGGGCCGGGTGTCCAACGAGTTCCTATTTGAGGCTTTACAGACGATGGACGTTGGGGCGTCATGCGACCCGATCAACGCGTACAACCACCACTGCACGATGAACAAGGTGCTCGAGTACATGGCTTTCGGCAAACCGCAGGTGCTGTTCGACCTCAAGGAGGGCCGCGCCTCCGCGGGCGACGCCGCATGGTATGTCCCCGAGAACTCGGCTGTCCGGCTCGCCCAGACCATTGCGGCGCTGCTGGACGATCCGGCGGCCCGGGAGCGCATGGGCCGGCTGGCTGCCGAACGGTTCCGCACCCGATTGAACTGGGAAAAGTCGGTCGACCAACTGTTGCGCGCTTACGCGAGCGCGCTGGGGCCTTCCCATGGGAAACCCGTGGCCAACCGCGATGATTGAACGCCACCGGCCGCCGGAGACTCCCAATGTCTTGAAGTGACCGTGTTGATGGACGACGCACCGCAATCCCGAACACGCCTGTCCGGTCCGTTCCTGGGGGAACTGGGCCGGTGCTGGCGCGAGATGCCGGACAAACCGCTGGCGGCGGTGTTGCTGGCGGCGTGGGTTGCGCTGTTCCACTTCTTTGGCAATTCGACCCTGGGCTACACGCCCACCCATTCGCTGTTCGGATGGATGGAGTATGCCTACCGGATGTCGGCGGACGACGCGCACGGGCGTTTGATCCCGTGGGTGGTCTTGGGGATTTGCTGGTGGAAGCGCGACGTGCTCCTGGCGGTTCCGAAGGCGCCCTGGTGGCCTGGGGTGGGTCTGCTGGCGGCGGCGTTGGCGTTGCATTTTGTCGGCTACGTGGTGCAGCAGGCCCGCATCTCGATCGTCGCCTTCTTCCTCGGCGTGTATGCGCTGACCGGCATCGCGTGGGGCCCCCGCTGGCTGAAGGCCAGCTTCTTCCCGTTTTGTCTCTTGGCGTTCTGCGTGCCGTTGGGCACCATGACGGAAACCATCACGTTCCCCTTGCGGATGATCGCCACCCAGATCACGGCGGTGCTCAGCCGGGTCGGGCTTGGGATTGACGTGATTCAGGACGGCACGCGCATTTTCGACCCGAACGGCGCCTACCAGTATGAGGTCGCCGCCGCGTGCAGCGGGATTCGGAGCCTGACGGTCACGCTGGCGCTTGCGGTGATTTACGCGTTTGTGTATTTCCAAACGTGGTGGCGGCGGGCGCTGATCATTGCCGCGGCGGCGCCGGTGGCGGTGGCGGCCAACGTGATGCGGCTGACGTCGATCATCCTTGCGGCCGAGACCTTCGGCGCGGCGGCGGGCAACTATGTGCATCAGAGCGCGTGGATGAGTCTCATGCCGTACATCCCGGCGTTGCTGGGCATTGTGGTGCTGGGCTGGTGGATGCGGGAAGCCCGCCCTCAATCCCTGCCGTCGCGCCTGCCCACCCCTCCATGAACCGCCGAGCCCAGGCCATGCTCATGCTGCTCGCCGCCCTGGCCCTGATGGCGACTTCGGCGGTCCTGCTGGGGCGTCTGCAGTCGTTCCAGAAGATGGGCTTGCCGGGCGTGAAGGTGGTGCCGCTGCCGGTGCGCGATCCGGAGGGCAACGTCGTGGGCACGCAGCGGGTGGATCTGCCGGAGCGGGTGTTGGATTTCGAGTCGCGGGAGATACCAGTTGAGCGGATTGTGTTGGACTGGCTGCCGGCGGACACCACGTATGGGCAGCGGCTTTACACATCGCCGCGGGGTCTGTATCCGGGCAGCACCAACGGGTTCCAGGCGTCTCTCAACGTGGTCCTCATGGGTCGCGACCGCACCAGCATCCACAAGCCTCAATACTGCCTGACCGGCGCCGGCTGGCAAATCGTCCGCACCGAGCATACCGCCATTGATATTTCCCGGCCCCACCGGTATATGTTGCCGGTCGTCAAGCTCACCTGCGAGCGGCGCGTCCCCCGTCGCGACGGCGGCAGCGAACTGCGGCGGGGCCTGTTCGTCTACTGGTTCGTTGCGGACGGCCAGCTCTCGTCCGACCACCTGGAGCGGATGTGGTGGATGGCACGGGACATGATGTCCCGGGGCGTGTGGCAGCGGTGGGCGTATGCCGCGTGTTTCGCGGTCTGCCTCCCGGGGCAGGAAGCCGCCACCTACGAGCGGATGCGGGAACTGGTGGCCGCGGCGGTGCCCGAGTTTCAATTGGCGACCGGCCCGGTGGCACGCGCGGCGCGGCAGCCGTGATTCATGAACGATTCGTCAAACATCCTGTCGGCCGTGTAAGCGCTTATGCTGAGGCGCGACCAACAACTTCGCACCCAGATCGCGCAGCTCAAGGACGCGCTCATCTTCATGCTGGCGCTCTGGCTCGCCCATTACATCCGCACCGAGTGGATCGTCCTGTGGTTCCCCAGCCTGCTCGACTCCAAACCGGTCGAGCCCTTCCAGCAGTTTGCCTGGCTTTATCTTGTCCTCCCGCTCGGCGCGCCCCTCGTGCTCGAGTCCCAGGGATTCTACAAGCGCACCATCCTCGCCTCCCGCCGTCTGACCGCCTGGATTCTGCTCAAAGCCTGCGTGCTGGTGACGGTCGGCGTGATCCTGGTGCTGTTCCTTTTCAAATGGAACCTGGCGCGCTCGGTCATCGTGCTGTTTGGCGTCATCAGCTTCGGGCTGATGATGCTCAGCGAGGAAATCCTGCTTTGGGCGCACCGCAGCAAGTTCGCCCAGAGCCAGCTCAAACGCCGCGTGCTGCTCGTCGGCTCCCCCGCCGACACCGGCCGGATGCGGTCCGAGCTGGGCAGCAAGGGTGGCGATGAGACGGAGGTGCTGGCCGAAGTCGATCTCAACGAAAGCACCGTGGAGCACCTGGTGCGGCTCCTGCACGAGTGCTCGGCCAACATGGTCATTCTCAACGCCAAACACACCTATTTCGGCCAGATCGAGCGCGCCATCCAGGCCTGCGAACGCGAAGGCGTCGAAGCCTGCCTCATCGCCGATTTCTTTCAAACCCAGATCTCGCGCACCGGCCTGGACGATTTCTACGGGCGCCCCGTGCTCGTGTTCCGCAGCGTGCCCGAGGCCTCCTGGCAGGGCGTGGGCAAGCAGCTCATGGACCTGGCGCTCTCTCTGCTGCTCCTGGTGATGTTCTCCCCCCTCCTCCTGCTCCTGGCGCTGGTCATCCGCTTCAGCTCGCCCGGCCCCGTCCTGTTCCGACAGTCCCGCTGCGGTCTCAACGGCCGGCCTTTCACCATGCTCAAGTTCCGCTCCATGGTCAGCGACGCCGAACAGCGCAAACACGAACTGGCCGCCCTCAACGAAATGTCCGGCCCCGTCTTCAAGATCACCAACGACCCCCGCATCACCAGGGTCGGCCAGTTCATGCGCAAATACAGCCTCGACGAACTGCCCCAGCTCTGGAATGTCCTCCGCGGCGAAATGAGCCTCGTCGGCCCCCGCCCGCTCCCCGTCGATGAAGTCGAACGGTTCGACGACCCCTCCGACCGCCGCAGGCTCAGCGTCAAACCGGGCTTGACCTGCCTCTGGCAGGTCAGCGGACGCAACGAGCTGCGCGACTTCAAGGAATGGGTCCGCCTCGACCTCCACTACATCGACCACTGGTCCCTCTGGCTCGACCTCAAAATCCTCTGGCGCACCATCCCCATCGTGCTCACCGGCGCCGGCGCCAAATAGCCCCCTCCCGCCGCTCCCGCGGCACAACCCGGATTCCCCAAACGCCGCGTCTGCACGCCCCCCGGCGCGCGCCCCGGCGCGCCCGTGCTCCGTGAACCGCCCCCGGGGCGTGCGTCGTCGTCGCGCCGATTCGGCGGGACGGTTTCTTTCCGGGGAGCCGCGGCTTCGGGGCCGGGCGGGAGTTGCGGGTCCGGCGGACTCCGCTAGACTGTGGGGGTGATTCGGAATGTGATCCTGGACTGGTCCGGCACGCTGGTAAACGATTTGCCGGCGGTGCTGGGGGCAACGAACCATGTGTTCCGCCGGGCGGGTTTGCCGGAGATGTCCCTCGACCAGTTCCGCGCAACCTTCAGCCTGCCGTTTCGGAGCTTCTACGAACGCCACATGCCCCAGGTGCCGATCCGGCAGCTCGAAGCATGGTTCCACGCGCATTTCAAAACCCTTCAGGACACCGTCACCCCCCTGCCGCATGCACGCGAGTTCCTCGAGTTCTGCCGCGGGCGCGGCCTGCGGGTGTTTGTGTTGAGCGCGGTGCATGGGGACCATTATGCGGCGCAAGCGGCTCGGGCGGGTTTTGCGGAGTATGTCGAGCATCCGTATGTGGGGGTATGGGACAAGCAGGAGAAGATCTCGGAAGTGTTGCAGACGCACGGGCTGCAGCCGCGGGAGACGCTGTTTGTGGGGGACATGCAGCACGACATGGATGCGGCCCGGCGGGGCGGGGTGATCGCCTGCGCGGTGTTGACGGGCTACAACAGCGCCAGCCAGCTGCGCGCCAGCCAGCCCGACCTGATCGTGGAACACCTGGGCGAACTGCGCCGCATCCTCGAACGCCGCGGCCTGGAGTGGGACCGCGGCGAGCCCCGCCCGGAGGCGGCGCCCCTCCCGCCGCCGGTGGGCACGGTCGGCGCCCTGATTTTCGACGGCGCCGGGCGGGTGCTGATGGTTCGGACGCGAAAATGGTCGCATCGGTGGGGGATTCCCGGCGGGAAGATCAAGGGGGGCGAACCGGCGGTGGAGGCACTGAAGCGTGAGATCCGGGAGGAGACCGGCTTGGAGGTGGGAGCCATTGAGTTCGTCATGGTGCAGGATTGCATCCGGTCGCCGGAGTTTTATCGGCCGGCGCATTTCCTGCTCCTGAACTATACGTGCCGGTGCGAGACGCCGGACGGGGTCCGGCTCAACGACGAAGCCGAGGCCTTCCGATGGGTTGCGCCCGCCGAGGCGCTGCAGATGGACCTGAATCAGCCCACCCGCGTTCTGATCGAGACGGTGCTGGTCCGCGGCGCCCGGGAACCGACCGCCGCCGTCCCGCCCTGACCCCCATGGACACCATCCTCATCTCCGACCTCGAAGTGCATTTCCGCGTCGGCGTCACCGAGTCCGAACGCGCCCGGCCGCAGCGGCTGCTGGTCAGCGTCGAGATGGACCTCGACGTCCGCAGGGCCACTTCCAGCGACGACCTGGCGGAAACGATCGATTACGAGGCGGTCTGCGCGCGGCTGCGAAGCTTTGGGGATGGCGTGCATTGGTCGCTGATCGAAACGCTCGCGGAGGAGGCCGCCGCCGTGATTCTCGAGGAGTTCCGCCCACGGCGCGTGACCGTCGAGGTCAAAAAGTTCGTCATCCCCCAGACGCGTCACGTGGCCGTGCGGATCACGCGTCCCCGCTGATCCGCCGTGCTCAGCGGGCGGCGGGCGCCGTGGCGCTTCGGGCCCGGGTGCCGGTGTCCTGGCGGTCGGGCGCGGCACGGGCCCGCCGTTCGCCATGCATCGCCGACAATCTCCAGCCGCGCGTGTTCATCTCGACGCTGACGGCGCCGGTTTCCCGGGTGAACAGGGCCGGCGGGTGGCGGGCCTTCAGGCGGCTCTGCACCGCGCGGCTCGCCCGGGCGGTGGCGGGTTGGGGGGCGTCGGCGACGATGACGGCTTGCGGCTGGAGCCTTTGGAGGAGGGTGTTGTCCAGCGGCTCGGTTTTCGCCGGCAGCCCGGACACCACGAGGTCGGCGCGCAAGTCCGGGCATCGGGCCATCAGCGCCGCCTGGCCGGGTTTGCCGAGGTCGGCCAGCAACAGGACGCGTGTTGGACCCGACGTCGCCGCCAGCACCAGGGACGCGTCATCGGCCTGGGCAAAGCGATCGGCGGCGGCGGGGTGCAGCACCGTCCAGGGTCCGAACGTGTCCCCGGCTTGAACCGCGCGCAGCCGTCCGTGGCGTTGGCCGAAGGTCTCCAGCCACTTGCGGTAATGCGGCGAGCGGAAACGCGCCGGCCCGACCCACAGGCGTTCGACGGGGCAGGCGGCGTCGAGGGCGCCCGCCCCGCCGACGTGCTGGGCGTCGCCGTGAGTCAGAACCAGCGCCGGCAGCCGATGCACGCCCTGGGACCTGAGAAAGGGCACCACGAGACGCCGGACGGAGGACGCATCGCCGCAGTCCACGAGCACATCGTGGCGCCGGCCCGGCGCATCCCAATACAGCGCATGGCCGCCGCCCAGCGGCAGAAGCGTCAGCCGGGTGTTGCGGGCGTGGGCGGATGTCTCGATGGCCCACGCCAGCCCCAGAACGCCGAGCGCGGCCCACGTCCAGCCCCGCCACCGGGGACGGGTGAGCCAGCCGGCGGCGAGGCTGAGGACGGCGGCGTAGAACCCGAGGGTGGCAAGCAGGGTGGGGGCGCGGACATAGAACCACGCGCCGGGCAGGTCGGCGGCGAGGCGGCTGAGCCAGATCATGGCGGTCATGAAGGCCCAGGCGCTGTGGTTGAACAGCACTGCCGGGGCGGGCCACCACGCGGCGACCAGCAGGCTGGCGACGGCACTCGTCAGCGCCCACGAGGAGAGCGGCACGATCAGCAGGTTCGCCAGCAGGCTCACCGGCGTCACCAGATGAAAATAGTGCGCCACCAGCGGCATCGAGCCGAGCCACGCCGCAAGAGACGTCACCAGGCTCGCCCGCACCCACCGCCACCCCGACTCCAGCCACCGCCGCGTCCGGGTGCGCAACGAGGGCGGCCGCAACGGTTCCGGCCGCCCCCAGTCCCGGCTCCATGCCCTGAGCCTGGGTTCGACCAGGCCGAGGCTGAGCACGACGGCGAACGACAGTTGGAAGCCTGCCTGGAACAGCTGCAGGGGGTCGACGCCCAGGATGAGCAGGGCCGCCGCAGCCAGCGAGTTGAGCAGGTCGCTGGGACGCCGCAACGACCAGCCGGCAATGATGACGGTCATCATGACCGTCGAGCGCACCGCCGACGCCGCCCATCCCGTGACGGCACTGTAGAACCACAGCAGCGGAATCACCACCAGCCCGCAGGCGGCCCGCGGCACGCGGCAGACCCGCAACCCCACGACGAACACGGTGCTCAGCAGCGCCACATGCAGGCCGCTGACGGCAAAGACATGCAGGGTGCCCGAACGCATGAACGGCTCCGCAACGTCGCCCTTGAGCGTCGTCCGCCACCCCAGCGTCATGGCCCATGACAGCCGCAACGGTTCATCCTCCACCGGCAACCCCAACGCCAGCGCCCCCCGCGCCCACTCCCCAAACCGCGCCGCGACGGATGGGCGCGCCGGAGCCGCCCGCAGCCGCCAGTCGCCCGGCGTCTCCACCCGCAGCACGTAATGGACGCGCTGGTTTCTCAAATACGCGCCGTAGTCGAACAACCCCGGCGCCGCCGCCCCCGGAGGCGGGCCCAGGACGCCCTCGATCTCGACGGCCTGGCCATCCCACAGCGGACGGCCCCACACGCCGGCCGTGCTGACCGCAACGCGCCCGCCGGCCCGCTGCCACGGCCCTCCGGATACCTTCAGCGCCCGCACACGCACACGAGCCAGGGTGCGGACGAACGGATCGCCGTCGGCGCCCTCATAGACGCGGGTGCTGAGGTTGCCCTCGAGCACCCCGCGCACGGTGACGGCAGCCGAGGTGTCGCCCAGAAGCCGTCGCAGGTCGTCCGCCGCCGGGACGGCGCGGTGCAAGGCGAGGTTGACCACGCCGGCGCCAATCAGGGCTGCCACCAGGAACGCCGTGCGAAGGCGGTTGAGGAAAAGCGCCCCGAGGACGATCGCCCACAACGCGGGCAACGCCCATCCCGGAGGGACGGCGAGGTGTTCCCCCAGCAGCACGCCGCCCACGTAGAGCAGCGCCACGTTGAGCAGCGGACGCTTCACAGCCGGTCACCAGCGCCGCTTCCACCTCCCCCACACCCAGGCCCCTGCCAGTCCCGCCGCCGCACCCGCCGCGTCCCACAGCACATCCGTCGCCCGCCCGTCTCGCGTGGGCACCAGCCCCTGGTGCCATTCATCCGTGATCGCGTACAGAACCGCCACCCCCAACGCCACCCCCGCCTGTGACCACCGCCACCGCGGCGGCCCGGAGTCGCCTGGACCGCCTCCAACCCCGGCCGCCGGGCCGGACGCGCGGCCGCCGCGCGGCGCCGGCGTTCGCGAACCGCCCCGCCGCAGGGCGCGGCTGGCCAGCAGGGCCAGCACGGCGTATTCGGTCACGTGTCCGCCTTTGCGCACCACGACCTGAACGCGGTGGATGGCCTGCTCGGAGACGCCCGGGTGAATCCACCTCAGGAACGGGCCGAGAATTCGCGACGTGCGCGCCGACGACAGCGTGTCGGTGGAGGCGGAGAAGATGAGGGCCATCCAGAGGATGACCGGGGTCCAGTAGCGTGCGTACGATCCAAGGCGCGACACCCGGCGATGAAACCAGTTCGCCCCGGACGGAGGCAACCGCAAAGTGAGGCGCTGCTTGCTCACTTGCTCACTTGCTCCCAAGGCCGTTCGGCACGACACTGGCATCAAACCGAACAACGCCTATGAAGATCCCATCCCTCACGAGGCGATGTCTGGGTGCCGGTCTCGGGCTGATCCTGGGAATCGCCGGCGCGATTGCGCAGCCGGGCATCCTGACCGTCGTCCACACCGAAGACCACCAGACGCGCGAACTCCCGGTTCACGGCGGCGAGATGCTCGAAATCCTGATGGCCTTCGACTTTTACGGGGCGGCCAGCACGCTGGCCGTCACCAAAGACAACGCCACGTTCCACGTTGTTCCCGGCAATGCGGCGGGCGGCTTGCCCCACTGCACTCCCCACCCGTTCCGGCTCGTCGGGCCCGCCGTCCTGAAAATCGACTCCGGCAACACCCATGGCGCCCGCACCGAATCCACCCCGCTGGTCGTCACGGTCGAAATCAAACGCATCGGCCGGACCGGCGCCCCCGGCAAAGCGCGGCCGGCGCCAGCGGTCTCCGCGCCCGCATCCCCGGGGGGGCGCTGACGCGTTCCGGGCGGGCGGACGGGGCGCGGGCGGGGTGAAGGGGGGCCGGCGGGCGGGCTTGCGAGCCGTGGGGAAGATCGGCAGTCTTGGGCCACGAGTATGACGTCGAGAGAACGACTGGCGGCGACCTTGAATCACGAGGAACCGGACTGTCTTTGCGTGGATTTTGGCGCGGGATTTCAAACCGGCATGGGGGTGGGGACGGTGCACCGGCTGCGGGAGGCCGTGCTTGGTGTGAGCGCGCATCGCGTGAAGGTGATCGAATCCTATCAAATGCTTGGGGAGATTGACGAGCCGCTGCGCGTGGCGCTTGGTCTGGACGTCGTGGGCGTTCACGGGCCCGGCACAATGTTCGGTTTCAACAACGAAGGCTGGAAGCCGTTCACCCTGTTTGACGGGACGCCGGTTCTGGTGCCGGGGCAGTTCAACGTGACGCCGGCGGAGGACGGGGGCTGGCTGATGTATCCCGAGGGCGACACCACGGTTCCGCCGAGCGGGTGGATGCCGAACGGCAGCTATTTTTTCGACAGCACGCGCCGCCAGGAGCCTCTCGATGAAGCCGCGCTCGATCCGGCGGACAACTTCGAGGAATTCACGGTGATCACCCCGGCCGAGGTGGAGCACTTCGCCCGGGTGGCGCGGCACTGGCACGACACCACCAACTACGGGCTCTACCTCACCCTGCCGGGCACGGCCTTCGGCGACATCGCGCTCGTGCCGGCGCCTTGGCTCAGACACCCGCGCGGCATTCGTGGCGTGGAGGAATGGTACATGGCCACCGTCACAAACCGCGATTACATCCTCAAGATTTTCGAGCACCAGCTCCAATCCGCCTTGCGCAACATCGACCTGCTGGCCGAGGCCGTCGGCCCCCGCGTCCAGGTCGCGTTCGTCTCCGGCACGGATTTCGGAACGCAGACGGGGCAGTTCTGCTCGGTGAGCACCTACCGGGCGCTTTACAAGCCGTTCCACAAAGCCGTCAACGACCGCATCCACGAGCGGACCCCCTGGAAGACGTTCATCCACAGCTGCGGCGCCGTGGCCCCCTTCATCCCCGAGTTCATCGACGCCGGATTCGATGTGTTGAACCCGGTGCAATGCTCCGCCGCCGGCATGGATCCCCGCACGCTCAAACGCGAGTTCGGCAGGCACCTCGTGTTTTGGGGCGGGGGGGTCGACACGCAGAAGACCCTCCCGTTCGGCACCCCGGACGAGGTCTACCGCGAAGTCCGGGAGCGCATTGACATTTTCGCCGAGGGCGGCGGCTACGTCTTCAACAGCATCCACAATGTCCAGGGCAGCGTGCCCATCTCGAACCTCCTTGCCATGTTCCGCGCCGTGGACGACAGCCGCAAGGCCTGAGCCGCCCGCCCGCCTGCGGCGCCCGGTGCCCGGCGTTCGGCTCGTGTGGGCGCTGGCGTCCCGGGGCAAGCCTCGACACCGGCGTGGGGCGGGTCAGGCGAGGGTGAGGTCGAAGCGGTTGGGTTGGCCCCGCCGCACGTGGATGGTTTTGGCGGCGGAACGGCCGTCCGGCAGGCTGGCGGTGACGCGGTGCGTGCCGTGGAACACGCGCAGGGCGCACTCGCCCCGGGTGTCGGTGCGTCCGTCGAGCCGGCTCCACCACTGTTCCTTCACCAGGGCCATCAGGCGGTCGTAGGCGGGCTTGGGCGACATGTCCCTGCGGACCAGCCCTGCGGCCGCGCCCTGCCAGGCGCCGTGGTCCGAGAAGTCCCACCACGTGAGCGCGTGCGCGGCCGGGTGCGCGAACAGCGCGGTGTAGAACCGGGCCACTGCCTCCGCCTGGTGCGCCTCCAACTCCGGCGTGCTGGGGCCCCAGCGTTCGCCGGGACCCGTGCGCGGTCCGCTGACGAGGGTGGTTTCGGTGAAATGGATCGGGAGGCCCAGTCGGCCGTAGCGGTCGCAGATGTCCCACACGTTGCGCAAGGGCCAGGCGCCGCCGTGCATGTGGCTTTGAATCCCGACGGCGTCGAACAGCAGCTTGCCGTCCTCGCGCAGCGCGTCCAGGATCCTGTAGAACGCCGGGCCGGTCCGGTAATCGTTGACCAGAAGTGTTGCCGCCGGGTTCGCGTCGCGGGCAATGAGCAGGTGCTCGCGCACATAAGGCACCGCCCCCATGTCCATCGCCCATTCCCCCATCCGCGTCTTGAACCGCCCCAGGTGCGTCGGCTCGTTGACGACGTCCCATACGTCCAGCCGGCCCCGGAAACGGCGGACGCAATCCCGGACACGGGCGTTCGACAGGGTCCGGATTTCGGCGAACTCGCGCGGGAGCCAGCGGGGGTCGGCGAAGTCCCAGACGAGGGGGTGGCCCTTGCAGACGATGCCGTGGTCGCGGGTCCAGTCGAGCGCCTGGTCGGTGTAGTCGTAGTTGGGCCGGCCGCGCGTCGGCTCGTAACTGGGCCAGTAGAAGCCGAGCGTGGCGAAGTTCATCAGCGCGGCGAATCGGCGGCGGTATTCCGCCTCGAGGGCCGGGTCAGGCAGGCGGCCGAAGCGGAAGAAGTTGCAGCCGAAGAGAAAGTCATGGCGCGTTTGCTCCAGGCGAACGGCGGCGCCGGGCACCGGCTTGCCGTCGGCGCCCCGGACGGCGATCACCCCCTCGCCCTTGCGGTGTTTCTCGATGCGGTCCTTGCACCGGGCCAGGATCTCGTCGTCGCCGGCCCCTGGGCCGTCCGGCCGCCGGTCTGCGGTCCGGGCCGGCGCGGCGCCCAGCAGGACGGCGCCGGCGGCGGTGGTTTTGAGGAACACGCGGCGATTGAGAGGGTGGTTCATGGCGGAGGATGGAGGCGGGGTGGGGGGAAACGGCGCGTTTCGAACCGCGTGGGGGGCGGGGGCGCGTTGGATTTGGTTGCCGTCATCCGGGGGGATGGTTGCGCGGGACGGAGGCACTTGGCAAGCGCGGGCGTTGGCGGCGTTGGCGATTCCGCGCGGCGGTGGAGGGGGTTTACTGGGCGGCTTGCCGCAGCGCGTCCATGACGATCCCGGGCGTCAGGATGGCCGGCAGCACGATGGGTGGTTTGTCCGGGTTTTTGGGATAGACCAGCACCAGCGGGACGCCGGGGCGGCCGAATCGCTGGAGTTCGCGCGCGATGGCGGGGTCCTGGTCGGTGTAATCGCCGATCAATGCGACGGCATTGATTTCCTTGAGTTTCGCGCGGGTGGCGGCGATGTCGAGGCTGGTGACTTTGTTGACCTGGCAGTTCAGGCAGGTGTCGGCGGTGAAATCCACGAGCACGGGTCGGCCGGCCTTGCGGGCGTTGGCCACGGCCTCGGGGCTCCAGGGTTGCCAGGGGATGTTATCTTCGGCGGCGGCGGGGGGGCGGCGCCAGTGCAATTGGCCTTCGAGGATCCATCCGTAGGCGGTGGCGGCAATGAGCAGGCTGATGGCGGCGGCCAGTCCTTTGCGGCGTGTGCCGCGCTGGACGAACTCGCCCAGCACCCAGGCTGCCAGCGCGAGCATCACCAGGAACAGGCCGAACCACAGGACGCCTGCGGAGCCGAGCCGGGTGGCGGTGACCCAGAACAGCCAGACGGCCGTCGCGAGCATTGGAAAGCCCATCGCCACCTTGAAGCGTTCCATCCACCGGCCGGGTTTGGGCAGCCACTTGAGCCAGGCCGGGTGCCAGCACAACAGGACAAAGGGCAGTGCCAGTCCCGCCCCGGCGGAGGCGAACATCAGCACCACCACCGCGGGCGCCTGGGTGAACGCAAACCCGAGGGCGACCCCCAGGAACGGCGCCGTGCAGGGCGTCGCCAGCACAGTGGCCAAGACCCCGTTGAAGAAGGCGCCGGCGCTCCCGGATTTTGCGGTCAGCACGCTGGCGGCGCCCATGGCCGAACCGCTCAGCGTGACTTCAAAGACGCCGAACAGGTTGAGGGCCACGAGCGTCATCAGCACCGTGATGCCCACCCGGAACTGCGGATTTTGGAAGGCCGTTCCCCAGCCTGCCAGCCCGCCCGCCTGTTGCACGGCGACGGCCAGCGCCGCGAGCACCAGGAAGGAGAGCACGACGCCCCCGCCGTAAACCAGCCCCAGTTGCCGCACGCGGGCCGGTTCCTCCTTGGATTGGTTCACAAAGCCCAGCACCTTCAGCGCAATCACCGGCAGCACGCAGGGCATCACATTCAACATCAGCCCCCCCAGAAACCCAAAGGTCAGCATCAGCAGCAGCGTGCCCAGCCCCGCGCCGGACCGCGCGGCGGCCGCCGTGCTGCCGATCGTCAGCCTCACCTCATGCGCCTGCCGCGGACCGCCCCGGGTTTCCTGCCGGACCAGCACGCCCGCAACCTCCCGCGGCCAATCCCCCTCCCGCAGCACAATCCTCTTCCGAAACCGCACCCGGCCCGCCTCGCCGGGCAGCCGTTCAGTGTCCGCCTGCACCTCGAACGTCTCGAACGCATAGGGCAGAAAATCCACCGTCGCCGGCGGCGCCGGCAGGTCCCACTCGAACAGCAGCGGCCGCGTTTCGGCATCCAACGGAGGCTCCCAGCGCAGGCGCACGGGCAGGTCCGCCGCGGGTTGGGGCACGGCCTGTCGCGCCGCCTCGATCGCCGCGGCGTCGGGCGACGGTTTGCGGTCGATGCCGACATGGAGCCGGGCGCTGACGGTGCCGGTTCCCTGGAGACACAGCTCTTCGCATTCGAGCCAGGTGACGTTCGCCTTGAGCTCCGCCGGGCCGGGCGGGACGTTGGTGCCGAGCGTTAGCGGCACCCGCAGCAGCACGCGGTCATGGTAGACGTAGCTGGTGAGGGGGCCCGTCACGTGCTTCTCCGGCAGAGGCCATTCGATCTCCCCGGCGCGGACGCCGCCGGGCAAGGCCCACTCGATTTCCGTCGGCCCCCCCGCATCGCCGCCGTTGCGCCAGTAGGTGTGCCAACCCCGGGCCATCGTCAACTCCACAGCCGCCCACACCGTGTCGCCAGGCCGCGCGCGTTCCGCCGAGAGCAGCAACCGCACCTTCGTGCCGGGGACGGTGTCCTCACTGCCCACCGCCAGCAGCGTTCCCGCCCACACGGCGCATACAACATTCAAAGCTCGCATGCGCGTAAGATGCCTGAAGCGGGTCGAAAGCGAAAAAAAAATCGGCGGCGTGCCGGGCTGGGGGAGGCGCGATTTGGCGGCTGGGGGGAGGCGTTTCCGCCTGGCGAATCGGGGCGGCGGGCAGGTTCAAGGGGCGCGGGGACGCCGGGTATCAGTAGCCGAGCAGGAGGGAGGGGCGGTTGAGGTCGTCGCCGAGGCCGAACCTGGGGTAGGCTTTGAGGGAGAAGGTGAAGGCGATGGTGAAGTCGTCGGAGCGGGAGCGGCTTTCGCGGAAGCGCAGGGTGAGGGCGCCGGTCCAGCTCCGGAAGTCGTGGTAGAGGGAGTATTGTTGTTCTTCGAGGAGATTTTCGCGTGCCTCGTAGCGGAGGTGGGCTCGGGCGCCCCAGTTTTCGTTGACGCGGTAGTAGAGGGTGCTGGTGTAGAGGTCGTTGCCCACGCCCAGGCCGGAGGAGAAGTCGTCTTTCATGTAGCGATGGCTGAAGTTGACGCTCCAGGTGGTGTTGGGGGTGAGGGTGAGGCCGTGATTGGCTTCGCGGAGGCGCCTGGCATGGAGGCCGTAGCGCAGGTCGGAGGTCAGGGCCAGCCACGAAAAGGGCACCAGGTCGAGTTGCGAGTAGACATCCGAGAACGTCGTCTGGCCCCGGCGCGGTTTCAGCCGCCAATCCGCCATCAGGGCCCAGTGCACGACGTCCTCGATGCCCAGGGGGCGCTTCGTCTGGAGCCGGTTCCGGAGCGAGAGGCGGAGGACATTCTGGCTGTCGATCGAATCGATCGCGTTGTATTGCGGGTATTCGATGGGCAGAAGCCGGGTGGTGGGCACCTCGTAGTGGAACTGCGCCAGCTCGTCCGGCGTGCGATTCGGCCGCGGCACGTAGGCGTAATTCAGGCCGGGCTCGATCACGTGGCGCAGGCCGTTGACCTGCCAGAAGCGGCTTCGGACGCCGGGCCAGACGCGGGACGCCTTGAAGGTCATTTCCATGCCGGCGTGGAAAACGCCGCGGTCGCGGGCCGGGAACGAGCGGCCCTCGGGATCGGACTCGCCGTAATGGGTGAAGCGCGCGCCGATGCGCGGGGCGACGTTCAGCCAGTTGAAGAACGTGTGGGGGAGGAGGACCTGGTGATAGGTGTCGGCGCGGAAGGCCGAGTAGGCGTTCGTGGCGTCGTCGGCATACCGCCGCCGATACCAGCCGAGGTGCGTGTCGCTGTCGTAGAAGAAGGCGGATCGGCCCAGCTGCTGCCGCAAGCCGGAGAGCTGAAGGTCGGGCAGTTGCTCGACGGCGGCTTGGAACTTGTTGAGGCGGGGCTGGGCCAGGAGGTTCAGGGTGTAGTTGGGCCACTGCTGCTGCACCTCCGCGTGGCTGCTGGGCTCCGGGTCGCGCTGATACTCGCTCTCGAAGTAATCCCTGAGCACGAGCGAATCGGCCTGCCACCGGACCCGGGTTTTGGCGGTGAGGTTGGAGGTCACGGCGGCCTGGTGGGCGAACCACACCCGCTGGCGGTCGGGATCGATCGGCTCGTTCGCCTCGGTGACGCCGGGGTCCAGGTCGTGAATGTAGTAGTATTTAAACCCACCGTCCCCCCACCGCGAGAGATGCCAGTTGACGTCCGGACCCAAACCCACGCCGCGCTCGGTGCGCCCGTCCAGGTGCAGGGCTCCGTCCAGGCGCTCGCTCCAATACCACTGGTAGGCCGTCAGCAGATATGCCCCGTCCAAACTGCGGTAGCCCGGCGTGAGCGTCCAGCGGTTGGGGCTTTGCCGCAGGCTGCGCCGGTAATAGGGGAAATAGAACACGGGGGTGTTGCCCAGGTAGAGCGTGGCGTTCCGGGCCACGATCGATTCGCCCGGCGACACCACCACCGACTTGGCCCGCACACTGTAGCCCGGCTTCGCGAAATCGTCGGTGGTGATCGAACTCTGCGCCCCCACATACAACCCGGCCCGCTGGTCGCCCACCATCGCGCCCGAGGAGACAAAATACGGGATCTGGCCGCCCTTGAAATTCCGCGCGATGATCTTGCCGGTGATGAAATTGTATTGGAGCGTGTCTCCGGTCCACACGGCGCCCTGCCGCTCGAGCCGCACGCTGCCCGAGGCCGTCACCTCTCCCGTGTTCTGATTGAGCGTCGCTTCCCGCGCCGACAGCATCGCGTCCCCGTACTTGACCACCACGCCGTTGGTGGCCCGCGCCATGCCGGTTTCGATGTTGACATCGATCTCGCCCTCGGCGGATTCAATCGTCCACACGGCCTTCTCCTGGTCCTGGGCGACGAGGGGCGCTGCCATGCCGAGGCAGACGAACAGCAGGACGATGAGACGCCGCATGCGCATTGAGCCGGCCCAGCTAAACAAAAGCGTTCGGCACTTGCCAAGCCACTTTTGGATCGCCCGCGTCCCCACTCTCCCGCGACAGCGCGCCGCTTGGGGACGCCGGTTCTGGGGGTGGGATGGGGGGGGGCGTGTCGCTCGATGATCCCATGCCCCCCGCCGTTGGACGTCGTCACGCGCGTCTGGCTTGGGCGGCCACCTTGAGGCGGAGGGCGTTGAGGCGGATGAACCCGGTGGCGTCGTCCTGGTTGTAGGCCTGGGTCGGGTCGGCTTCCATGGTGGCGATGTGCGGGTTGTAGAGGCTGACGGGGGATTTGCGGCCGGCGGCGATGAGGTTGCCTTTGTAGAGCTTGACGCGGACGATGCCGGTAACGTTGCGCTGGCTTTCGGTGACCAGGGCTTGCAGGGCGCGGCGTTCGGGCGAGAACCAAAAACCGTAATAGACCAGCTCGGCATACCGCGGGATGAGGGAGTCGCGCAGGTGCATGACCTCGCGGTCCATCGTGAGCGATTCCATCTGACGGTGCGCGAAGTGGAGGATGGCGCCGCCGGGGGTTTCGTAGACGCCGCGGGATTTCATGCCGACGAAACGGTTTTCGACCATGTCGACCCGGCCGATGCCGTGTTTGCCGCCCAGCCGGTTGAGGGTTTCCATGACGCCGAGCGGCGACAGGGTCCGCCCGTTGACGGCGACACAGTTGCCGCGAACGAAGTCAAGCGTGACGTATTCCGGACGGTGGGGGGCGTCTTCGGGGGCGACGCTGAGGGTGTACATGGCTTTGTGCCGCGGGGTGGAGACGTCCATCCAGGGGTCTTCGAGGATGCCAGCCTCATACGAGATGTGGAGGAGGTTGCGGTCCATGGAATAGGGCTTCCTGGCCGTCGCTTTGACGGGAATCCTCTTCCGTTCGCAGTAGCGGATCATCTCGGCCCGGCCCGGAAACTGCGCGCGGAACGAGGCGTCGCGCCAGGGCGCAATCACACGAAGCTTCGGGGCGAGGGCGGCGGCGGCGAGTTCGAAGCGGACCTGGTCGTTGCCTTTGCCGGTGGCGCCGTGCGAGAAGGCGTCGGCATGCTCTTTGCGGGCCACCTCGATGAGACCCTTGGCGATGAGGGGGCGGGCGATGCTCGTGCCGAGGAAATACTGGTTCTCGTAGATGGCGCCCGCCTGGATCATGGGGAAGATGAAGTCCCGCGCGAACTCCTCGCGGAGGTCTTCGATGTAAACCTTGGAGGCGCCGGTCTTGCGCGCCTTTTTCGCCAGACCGCCCAGTTCCTCGCCCTGGCCGATGTTCGCGCAGAACGCAATCATCTCGGCCTGGTATTTTTCCTTCACCCACGACAGCAGGACCGACGTGTCGAGCCCGCCCGAGTATGCCATCACAATCTTCATCGGGCCCATATAAGGGCGAAGGGCCCGCCAACGCAAAGCGGAAATCGGCGGTCGGACCGGCGCGTATCCTGACCCTGGTGCGGGGGGGCCGGTTCCGGAGCGCTCCTGCCACAACGCCACACCCCCGGCCCTTCGTGGGCCTCGAAACGCCGCGCCATGGCGGTATCGCACGCTGCCCGCCCGCGGGCCAACGCCCGGCGGATTCGCCTTTGTCCGCCTCCGCGTCCCCGAGCGGCGGGTCACCGGGCGGGCGCGGGGGCGGTCTGGAGAGTGAGATCGACCTGGCGGAGGTCCATGACGCTGTGGCCGGGGATGTCGAGCGCGCGCAGCGTGAGCGGGCCGCGGCCCGCCTCCAGTCTCAGGGTGCCCAGGGGCAGCACCCGGAACTCCTTCATGCGGGATTCCGCGGGCGGGCGGGGCAGGGTATCCTGGTGGGTGTAGAGAGGCGGGTCCCAGCCGGGGAGGACTTTGCCCCGGAGGCGGCGGCCGTTGAACTCGAGTTCGACGGTTGCGCCCGCGTCGGCGACGGGGCAGGTGTAGAGGAGATCGACGGCGTAATCGCCCGGGGTCCGGACGTCGATATCCCACGTGACGAAGTCGGTGGGGCGGGTCCAGTTGACAAAATAGGAGCAGTTCGGCGCGGGGGCGCTGCGTTTCAGGCCGCCGTGCGGGATGCCGTCGCGCGCGGGCAGGGGCGTGCGGGGGAAGCACGGGTAGCCCACGGGGAAGGGGCGGTCGTCGCGGGTTGTGGGGAGGACCTCGGCGCGCCAGGCGGCGACGGCGGCGGCGAACCGGGCGGCGGTTTCGGGCCGGCTGGGGGCCACGTTTCGGGTCTGGCCGGGGTCGGTTTCCATGTCAAACAGCGCTCCTTGGGCGTCGTAGCGATACTGTTGGGATCGGGCGCTGACGCGGCCATGTTGGTGGGAGAAGAGGATGCGGTCGGGCCAGTCGCGGGCTTTCCGCAGAAGCAGCGGCGAGAGGTCGCGTCCGTCGAGCGGCAGGTGGCCGGCGCGCGGGATGCCGGCGAGGGCGGTGAGGGTGGGCAGGAGGTCGACGGCGCCGGCGATTTGGGGGATGCGGGTGCCCGGGCGGATGCCGCCGGCGGGCCAGCGGATGAAGCAGGCGGAGCGGACGCCGCCTTCGTCGGTGGAGCCTTTGATGCCTTTCATGCCGCCGTTCCAGCGCCGGCTGTTGGGGCCGTTATCGGAGAAGTAGACGACGATGGTGTTCCCGGCGAGGTGGAGTTCGTCGAGGCGCCTGAGGACGCGGCCGACGTTCGCATCCAGGTTTTCCATCATGGCCAGGGCGCAGCGGGTGTGATCGAGCTGCTCCTTGCCGGCGGCGGCGCGCATGGGGACGGGGTGATCTTTGAAGCGTTGCCAGTAGGACTCGGGCACGGCCCAGGGCGAGTGAGGCGTGTTGAAGGGCAGGTAGCAGAAGAACGGCCCGCCGCGGTGCCGCCCGATGAACTCGAGGGCGTGCCCGGTGAAATCGTCCGCGACGTAGCCCCGGCCGCGGACGGGCTGTCCGTTGTGCTCGAGGGGCGGATCGAAATATTCGCCCCAGTGGCCGGAGGTGAAGCCGTAGAATTCGTCGAAGCCGCGCGCGTTGGGGTGATAGGGCCACTGGCTGCCGTTGTGCCATTTGCCGAACGCGCCGGTGGCGTAGCCGGCGGTTTTGAAGGCGTCCGCAAGGGTCTTCACGCCGGGATCCAGCCGTTCCTGGCCGGTGGAGACCCCGCGCACGCCGCCGCGCGGGTGGTAGCGTCCGGTAAGGAACTCGGCGCGGGTGGGGGCGCACACGGCGCACACATAGAACCGGTCCACCACGGCGCCAGCCCGGGCGAGCGCGTCGAGGTTGGGGGTGTGGAGGTTGGTGTTGCCATTGAAACGGATGTCGCCCCAGCCGGAGTCGTCGGCCAGGAGGATGACCACATTGGGCGGGCGAGGCGCGTCGGCGGGCGCGCCGTGGAGGGCGGCGGCCGCAGCCGCGGCCCAAGCGGTTAGCAGCGGAATCCATCGGCGGGGCATGGTGTGGGCTGTCATGGCGGGGGAGCGCGAAACGGGACGGGTTTGAGGTCGGGCGATGTCAATCGGCGGCGCCGCTGAACTGGTCTTCCTTCTCGTGGAACAGGATGTTGAAGGTGGTCATGGAGCCGTAGCAACGGGTGACATACTGCTGCATCTCGACCTTCTCGGAGTCGTTCAACGCCGGGTGCGCATTGATCTTCTGTTCGAGAAGCCGGAGATTGTTCCGCATCATCACGATCTTGTGAAAGAACACCTCGACGGGCACCTCCTTCGCCTGGAGAGCGGCGTTGGCCGGATGCAGGACGAGCCTGCCCTTGTGCCACCGGGCGGCCAGTTCCGGAACCGGCTCGTCCGGCGGGCCGAGGCCCAGCTCGGCGAGCACCGAGCGGACGGTGTCCCGGACGAAGCCTTCGAGCGGCCGGGACAGGCCGGACACGCTCAGTTGGGCGTCCAGGGGTTCGAGGCCGCCGGGTTCGGGGGCCATGGTGCGTGTGTCGCCGGTGTCGAATCGGATGTCGGCGGTTTGTTCGCCGATGGTCTTGACGGTGCCGGAGCCGTATTGGGGATGCCGAACCCGCATCCCGGCGTGCAGGGCTTCGAGTTTCATGGGGAACGCGGCGTCTTCACGCGGGATTTTCAGATTTCAGATTTCAGATTCCAGATTTCGGGGCTCGGTCCACGGGATTTGAACTTCAGGGGCCGCGTCCCTGGGGTTTGTCGGTGAAGAAGTCCAAGCCGCCGACCTGGGCGAGTTTGGCGGCGTCGATGACGCGGGTGACTTCGCCGAAGGGGGCGTTTTTGTCGGCGCGGATGGCGACTTTGAGTTGGGGGTCACGTTGGGCGGCGGATTCGAGTTGGGCTTGGAGGGTGGCGTAGGTGACGGGCTGGTCGGCGAGGAAGAAGTAGGGGGCGTTGGAGGCGATGGTGATGATGAGGGGTTTGGCGTTTTGGCTGCCGGGCTGGGCGATTTTGGATTGGGGGAGGGTGAGTTTCAGGACGGTGTCGGCTCTTTTGAGGGTGGTGGTCACCATGAGGAAGATGAGGACGACGAGCAGGACGTCGATGAGGGAGACGATGATGACGGAGGGGGTGTTGCGACGTTTATGGGAGGAGAAATGCATGGGCTACTTGAAGCTGTGGGGCACGACCTTGGGCGTCAACTCGGGGGATTCGGTGGCGCCGTAATGGCGGCGCAGGAACTCGTCGCAGAGCGTCTCCATTTCGATGGTGAGGTTCTCGACCTTTTTGCTGTAGTAACTCCAGGCGACCAGGGTGGGGATGGCGATGAGCAATCCCATGAGGGTGGCGTTGAGGGCCAGGCTGATGCCTTGGGCAAACCGGGTGGTGTCGGAGGCGTTGCCCTGGTCCATGCTGCCGAACAGGATGATCAGACCGTAGATGGTGCCCACCAGCCCCAGCAGGGGCGAAATGCCGACAATGATCTCCAGCACGACCAGCCCCCGCTCGAGTTTCACAACCTCGTGGCGCGCCCGTTTCTCAAGCAGATTGATGTTCTCCGCCTTGGGCCAGTCCACATGATCGGCCGCCATCAGCAGCAGCCGGGAAAAGGCCGACGGATGATGCTGGCAAATGTGCCGCAGCCGGCCAAGGTCGCGATCGGAGTGATAATGGCCGACCGCGCTTTCCACGGCGGAGGGAACGACTTTTTGCCATCGGAGGGCGAAGCCGCGTTCGACGATGAACGTGAGTGCGATGACCGAAGTGAAGAGCAAAGCCAGGATGAAAAAAATGTCCATGCCAATAAGGAATTGCGTTGTTCGAATATGACGAGCCGGTTCTGTTCCAGTTTCAATCGTAGTAAAAAGTGAACACCACGTCCCGGAATTTTTTGCCCACTATGCGCGACATGTCGCCGGGCCAACGCGGATACGGCGCCGGGTCCAGCACCGCCCGCTGACACAGCAACCCCAGCATTTCCCCGACCTCCGTCTCCCGCATCCGCATGTCCGAAATGCGCCCGTCCTGGTTCAGGCGGAACTCGAGAACCACCTTGCCCGAGCGCGGGGCCAGACGCGTGCTGTCGATGAGATCATACCAGCGCTGTTGCACGACCGCGATGAACGCCGCATCGTAAGAGCCAAACGGCGTGCGTTTCACGTCCAACGCCACCCGGCCTCGGCGCGCCACACCCCCCGCCTGGCGCATCGCCTCCCCCGCCAGCCGCGGATGCCGCCGCCGAGCCTCGGCAAGCGTCCTGGGCCGGCCCGTGTTCCTTGGCTCGTTCAACCCCACCGCCACACTGTTCGGATCCGGCCGCCCGGCCGTTTCCGTCCCCGGCGGTTTGGCGGCTGCCGGCTGGGCTTCGGCGATCTCCGGCTCCGGTTTGGCGATCTCGGGCTGGAGCGGCAGCGCCTGGGGCAGAGTGGCGTCCATGAGCCGGACGATCTTGGTTTGGTTCCCCTCCACTTTGGGATCGGCCTGCGCATCGGGTATGGGGTTGGCGGCGATGGAATTGAATTCCCCGTAATACTTGGCTTCCTTGGGGGGCTCCGAGGCGGTCGCGGGATCAACTTCAACGAAGGTGAGGGGGATTTCCCTGGGCCGATCGGGCACGGCCGGCGCGGGAAGTTGCCTGGCTTTCTTGGTCCATTGGAGCAGCCAGGTGGCCTGGTGTTCCCACCACCCCAGGCTGCGACCCCAGCGCCACCCGGTATAAAACGCCCCATGAATGAGCAGCGACGCGGCAAACGCAATCGCCAGCGACCGATCCAGCACCCGCCGCGACCACTCGGGCGGAGGCAGAGCCGCCGCTGCGCCAACGCCGCCGGCAATCAATGCGAACTCGAACTCAGACGGCGGAGATGCCCGGCGGTTTTGGTTGTCATGAGGGGGGGAAAGCCGCGCAAACCCTTGAGTAACAGCAGACCGTGACTTGCACCACGTTCTTTTCAACACCCCACCCGCCACCGTCTTCACTCGGACCGCCCCCGGTCCCAGCGCCATCGCCCCACGCACCCACGTCCGCCAAACCGCCCGGACGGTTTCCCCGGCCAATTCGATCGCAACGCCCCCTCCCCGGGTCGCGAGGCGCCCCAGGCGATGTGCGGCGTTTTTCAGGTCAGGCCAAGACACTGGAGAAAAATGATGCAAGAAAGATGCCGGATCAACCCTAAAGCCATGCAGAATTCCGGCGCCGGCGCCGGCAGTCCGGCCCGGGGAGATTCCGCCTCGCCGGCCCCAGGCACGGACCCGCAGGCGGCGCGGAGCAATGTCGCGCGGGTCCGGTCTGCCTGTCCGCGGGTCCAAGCAGCCGTGGGCGACACAGGCGGGGGGGAGGGAGGAGGAGGAAGGGGGCGGCCCGAAAACGCGCAAACGCGGCAAGACCGCAAAACCGCGAAAAATTGTCGAAGAATAGGGTTGCCACAGGACGCGGGATTGGTATGGTTCCGCGCTTTCACTCGGTGCGCCGGCGATGGCGGGCGCGCGGGGGGGAAGGTGTCACGGCCATGAAACCAGGCCTCGGCTCGGGGTGAGCGTGAGGCGGCCACAACAACATGCAACCTCAATCCCGTATTCCGCGGGATGGCTTGTCCGGAAGGACGGGCTTCGAACCAAAGGAAACTTGTGTTAAGCATAGGCATTAAGGAATTGTTGGAAGCGGGGGTCCATTTCGGGCACCAGACCAAACGGTGGAACCCGAAGATGAAGCCGTTCATCTTCGATGCGCGCAACGGGATTCACATCATTGACCTGGGCAAAACGCTTCAACAGCTCGACCGGGCGTGCGCCTTTCTGGCCGAGACCATCCGCAAGGGCAGCCAGGTGATTTTTGTGGGCACGAAGAAGCAGGCGCAGCAAGCGATCAAGGACGCGGCGACGTCGTGCGGCCAGTTTTACGTGACGGAACGGTGGCTGGGGGGGACGTTGACGAATTTCGCGACCATCCGCAGCTCGGTCGAACGGCTCAAGAAGATCGAGAAGATGGAAGCGGACGGCACGATGGCCAACTATGTGAAGCAGGAACAATCCCGCTACCGGCGCGAAGCGGCGCGGCTGACGAAGTATTTCGAGGGCATCCGGGACATGGAGAAGCACCCGTCGGCGATGTTCCTGGTCGATGTGAAACGGGAGCGGATTGCGGTGGCCGAGGCCCGGCGCCTCAAGGTGCCCATCGTCGCCGTGGTCGACACCAACTGCGATCCGGAGACGGTCGATTACCCGATTGCGGGAAACGACGACGCGATCCGGTCGGTGCGGATGATCCTCAGCGTGATTGTGCAGTCCATCAGCCAGGCCCGCGGCGAGTTTCAAGCGAAAGTCAGCCAGCCCGTTCCCAGCGTGGTGCCCGCAGCCCCTGTGACGCCTGCCCCGGAACCCGTCCAGCTCCCGGGCGACGTCATCCCGCAAACCATCGATGTCCAGCTGCCCCCGATGTGAGCCGGGCCGTGCCGCGGGCCGGGCGCCTGCCCGGCCCCATCGCTTGTGTGTCGTGAACCCCGAACCCATAGCCCCACACCCCCATGACGCCTGAATTCACCGCCGCCGATGTCGGCAAACTCCGCATGATGACCAATGCCGGTCTGATGGATTGCAAGAAGGCCCTCACCGAGGCCAAGGGCGATGTGAACCTCGCCATCGAAATCCTCCGCAAGAAAGGCGTTGCCTCCGCCGAAAAGAAAGCCCTCCGCGCCGCCAAAGAAGGCGTCATCGTGCAGGCCATCGCCCCCGGCGCCCGCGCGGGCATCCTCGTCGAGGTGAATTGCGAGACGGATTTCGTCGCCCGCAACGAGAGTTTCCGCGCTTTTTGCGACGAGATCGCCCGAAAACTCCTCGTCAACCCCGCCGCCGACGTGGAAGCCGACCGCATTGCCGCCGTCGCAAAAATCGGCGAGAACATCCTCGTCACCCGCCAGAACCGGATGGAAGTGACCGGCCACGGCATGATCGCGGCCTATATCCATACCGGCGCGAAAGTCGGCGTGCTGGTCGAAGTCAACGCCACCCGCGACGACACGGTGGCCCGCGACGAGTTCAAACAGGCGGTCAGGGACGTCACCCTCCAAATCGCCGCCGCCAGCCCCATCACCGTCTCCCGCGACCAGGTCGACCCCGCCGTGCTGGACAAGGAAAAGGAAATCGCCGCCGCCCAGTTCAAGGACAAACCCCCGCAGGCCCTCGCCAGAATCGTTGAGGGTAAACTGGAGAAGTTCTTCCAGTCCTTCTGCCTGCTCGAACAGGGCTTCGTCAAACAGAACTCCGAAGTCTCCGTCAGAGACTACATCGCCTCCGTCGCCAAACCCTTGAACGACACCATCACCGTGCGCCGGTTCGTCCGGTTCCAAGTCGGCGAAATCCCCGCCTGAAGCCCGGCGCCCTCCGCCCGCGCCACGGCCCGGCCCCAGGCGCCGCCGGCCGCCGCGCATCCCCCCACGGCCCCGTTGAACGGCCCGCCAGCCGGAACGCGCCGGTTGCATGGTTGACGGGACCGGCGGGGGCGTGTAGAAGGACCCGCGGCCCATGAAAACCACCGGCGCTCCCCAATACCGTCGCATTCTCGTCAAACTCACAGGCGAATCGCTCGGCGGCAAAGCGCGGCTCGGCATTTCTCCCGGAGCCGTCCACCGGATGGCCGAGCAGATTCGCGAGGTGCGGGATCTGGGGGTGGAGGTGGTGGTCGTGATCGGGGGGGGGAACATCCTGCGGGGGGTGCAGGCGAGCCAGCGGGGGATTGAGCGGGCGACGGCCGATTACATGGGGATGCTGGGGACGGTGATCAATGCGCTGGCCCTGCAGGACGCGCTGGAGCGCATGGGGATTGCGACCCGGGTCCAGAGCGCCATCACCATGCATCAGATCGCGGAGCCGTTCATTCGGCGCCGGGCGGTGCGGCACCTCGAGAAGGGGCGCGTGGTGATCTTCGGCGGCGGCACGGGCAATCCGTATTTCTCGACCGACACGGCCGCCGCGCTGCGCGCCAACGAAATCGGCGCCAATGTGATCCTGAAGGCCACCAAGGTGGACGGCGTCTACGACCGCGACCCCCAAAGAAACCCCCGGGCCCGGCTTTATGCGCGGGTGACCTATGTCGAGGCGTTGCGCAAGGAGCTCAAGGTGATGGACTCGACCGCCTTCACCCTGTGCATGGACAACCGGATGCCGATCATTGTCTTCAACATGTTCAAACCCCACATGCTGCGGCGGGTGGTCCTCGGCGAGCGCGTGGGGACGCTGGTCACCGCCTAGTTTCTTGTCAGATTTCCAACGACCACATGTGATCGTTGGAAATCTGACAAGAAACTAGGCCGCCGACGCTGCGCGTCGGTTTAGATTGGCCAATGCAGTTGGCTGTTTCGCCATGATCGGCAATCAGTGCTCATGTTATTCGTGCTCGCGCCCCGCGAAGCGGGGCCGTATCTTTTCGCGCCACCGGCGCGAAATCAATCCGCCCTGACCCCGGGAGTTATGACCTCATCCCAACTTTTCGCCGCGATGCTGCCGACGCTGGCCACGGAAATCCTCGAATACGCCTTCACCAGCGACAAGCCGCTCTACAAGACCACGCTCGCGGCGGTCGCCCAGGCGCGGCATGTGCGGCCGGTGTTTCTCGAACGCCAGCCACGCGTCGAGCGCTTTGCCCAGATGATCGCCACCCTGGGGCGCCCCCAGCTCACGCCCGCCGCCAACACCCTCCTCAGCACCTGGCTCCTCAAAAAACACGGCCCCCTGCTCGCCGCGTTTCTCGACGCCCTCAAAATCCCCCATGACAACGGCGTGGTGGAGACCCTCCCGAAGGCGGTGGACGACGCCGCCCTGCGGAGCGCCGTGGACCAGCTCATCATGAAGTTCCCCGCCCAGATCGTGGCCGTCTACCTCCACGCGTTCAACGAGATGAACGAAGCCCACTGGCCCAACCTGGAGGCGCTCCTCAACGACGACGTCCGACTCCAGATCCGGCGCGACCCCTAGCAACGGGCCGCGAACTCAGACCCTTCGAGGCGCGGGCGGGGCGCCTGCCACGTTGACCGCGAATGACCGGGCATGTGGCAGCCTCCGCAAAGTCACGCGCAGGTCTGGATTCGCGCCTGGCCGCGTCGATTCGCGGTTCCCGACCGCAAGAGTCATCCAACGGCCGGAAGATTCTGCTGGCAGCATCCCGCGGGTTGGGTATCGTTGCGCCGGCGTCTTGTTTCACCTAGCAACGGACACACATGGAACCACAAGCTGACATCGCAGTGATCGGCCTGGCCGTCATGGGCCAGAACCTCATCCTCAACATGAACGACCACGGCTTCACCGTCGTCGCCTACAACCGCACCGTCTCCAAAGTCGACGATTTCCTCGCCCGCGAAGCCCGGAACACCCGGGTGCTCGGGGCGCATTCGCTCGAGGACATGGTGGCCATGCTCAAACGGCCCCGGCGCGTCATGCTCATGGTCAAGGCCGGCCAGCCCGTGGACGAGTTCATCGATCAGCTCCTGGGCCGGCTCGAACCCGGCGACATCATCATCGACGGCGGCAACTCGCTTTTCGAGGACACCATCCGCCGCACCCGGCACGTCGAGTCCAAGGGCCTTCTCTACATCGGCACCGGCGTCTCCGGCGGCGAGGAAGGCGCCCGCCGCGGACCGTCGATCATGCCCGGCGGCTCGCCTGCGGCATGGCCGCACGTCAAGCCCATTTTCCAGGCGGTGGCGGCCAAGGTGGCAGACGGCACGCCCTGTTGCGACTGGGTGGGCGAGAACGGCGCCGGGCATTATGTCAAAATGGTCCATAACGGCATCGAATACGGCGACATGCAACTCATTTGCGAAGCCTATAACCTCATGCGCACGGGCCTCGGCATGACGGCCGATGAAATGCACGCCGTCTTCGCCGACTGGAACCGTGGCGAACTCGATTCCTACCTGGTCGAGATCACCCGGGACATTCTTGCGGTCAAGGACGCGGACCAGCAGCCGCTGGTGGACAAGATCCTCGACACGGCCGGCCAAAAGGGCACCGGCAAATGGACCGTCATGTCCTCCCAAAACCTCGGCATCCCCATCACCCTCATCGCCGAAGCCGTCTACGCCCGCTGCGTCTCCGCCATGAAAGACGAACGCGTCGCCGCCGCCAAAAAACTCAAAGGCCCCAAACCCGCCCTCCGCCCCAGGGACCGCGCGACCTTCATCGCCGACATCCGCAAGGCGCTGTATGCGTCGAAGATCATCTCCTACGCCCAGGGCTACATGCTCATGCGCGCCGCCGCCAAGGAATACCACTGGACCCTGAACTACGGCGGCATCGCCCTCCTGTGGCGCGGAGGCTGCATCATCCGCAGCGCCTTCCTCGGCCGCATCAAGGAGGCCTTCGACCACAAACCCAAGCTCACCAACCTGCTCCTCGACCCCTTCTTCAAAAAAGCCGTCAAGGATGCCCAGAAATCCTGGCGCACTGTCGTCGCCGCCGCCGTCAAAAAAGGCATTCCCGTCCCCGCCTTCGGCACCGCGCTTGCCTTCTACGACGGCTTCCGCAGCGAGCGGCTGCCGGCCAACCTGCTGCAGGCCCAGCGGGATTACTTCGGCGCCCACACCTACGAGCGCGTCGACCAGCCCCGCGGCCAGTTCTTCCATACCAACTGGACCGGACGCGGTGGCGCCACCGCCTCCAGCACCTACACCGTCTGACGAAGCCCGGCCCTGCCGCCGCATGGCGATGTCCGGGCGCGACAACCGCGTGATTCACCTGGGTGCTGCAAAGCGGCTCGCGGCCATGATGCTGGCCCTGCCGGCGGCGGCATGCCGCGCCGCCCGGCGCGCCGGGCGCCGCCGGACAACCGCCGGACGGCGCGAGCGGGCGGTGCTCATTCTCGAACCCTTCGGAATGGGCGACGTGCTGTCCCATGAACCGCTGGTCCGCACCCTGGCCGGCGCGGCCTTCGAAGTGCGCGTCTGCGCGCGGGCGGAGTGGCAGGGGCTGCTGCCCGCAGCGGAGGTTTGGGTCCCCGCCCAATGGCCTTGGTGCGGCTATGAGCCGGCCCGCAAGTACGGGCCGGCAGCCTATGTTTCCCGAGCCTGTCGTGCGTCCTTTGCCGCCTTGCGCCGGGCCGCGCGGGGTGCGGTCGGCGTGGACACCCGCGGCGACATCCGGAGTGTGTTGCTGCTGCACCTGGCCGGCTGCCGCGACGTGGTCAGTCTCGGCTCGTATCTTGGATCGGACCTGGAACTGCCGCGGCTGGCGGCGCGGCGGGTGCCTTTCGAGGCGGGGCTTCGGCGCTGGGAATTGAACCTGCGTTTCCTGCCGGCCCTGGGCGTTGACGCGCCGGCCCATGCGCCGGCCGGCCCGCCCCTGGTTCGTGCCGATGCCGGGGCCGGGGCCGCGCCGACGCGCATTGGTCTGATCCCGGTGGCGCCGTGGGCGGGCAAGCATTGGACCGCAGGCAAGTGGGCGGCGTTGATTGAGGCGCTGCGGGCGCGCGGTCAGGATCCGATGGGGCTGCATGGGCCCGGGCAGGCCGAGGCGGCACAGGCGCAACTCGGGGCGGGAGCGGCGCGGGTGGAATGCCGGTCGCTGGAGGACTGGCAGCGGGAGTTGCGGCGCTGTTCGCTGGCGGTGGCGGTGGACACGGGACCGATGCATTTGGCGGACGCGATGGGGGTGCCGGTCGTGGCGCTGTTCGGACAGGGATTGCTGCCGCTGTGGGCGCCCAGCGGCTCCCGCACCGTCGTGCTGTCGCACCAGGACGACCCGGACTTCGCCGTCTGTCACCCCACCCCCGCGAACGCGCCCCTGGGCAGGCGGTTCATGGATCGAATCACAGTCGGAGAAGTCCTCGCCGCCGTGGAACGCGTCCGGCGCGGCCGCTGACGTCAGTGCCGCACGCCACCGGTGTGCCCGGAAGCAACGCTGAACGCGCCCCGGTCGGGCCGGGTTTGACCGGCGACCCGACGCGGCACCCCCCGGATGTCGCTGGCAAAATCGGGGTCGGTGACATGGGGCATGAGGGCGCCCGACGCGCGGGCGGGGCTGGAGGGCGCCACCAGGTAGTGCGCCGCGGCGACGGAGGACCGCCGCGCGAGCGGCGCGCCGGCGTCCGGGACCGGTCCCGGCGGCACGAGCCAGGGTCCGGAAGACCCGGCCGGGACGCCGGACGGGGGGAGGAAGCCGGGGTCGGCCTCGCAGCTCATGAGGTCGTTGCCGTCGGGGGCGGCGGGGTTGGGCCAGCGCCATTGGGCGAAGGGAACGAGCGCGTTGGGGCAGAGGGCGGGGCGGCGGGAGGGATGCTGGGCATCGTCGAGGAGGCAAAAGCCTCTGGGGGAATCAGGGCTGCCGCTGAAGTAGATATTGTAATCGAGCCGGTTCCCGGAAGAAGCGCCGTGGTGGCCGCGGCGGGACGGTTGGACGCCGCGGCCAACCTTGACGCAGGCGCAGTCGGTGGGCGTGCGGGGACAGCCGTTGGGGGTCATGACCGCGACCGGGGAGAGGCCGGTGGCGGGGTCGGAGGCGCTGACGAAGAGGTTGTTGAGCAGCGTATTCCGTTCCAGCCCGCCCAGCAGCATGAACCCGCCGGCGGCCGCGTTGGTGGCGCATTGCGCCACGCGGGTCAACAGGAGGAGCGGGACAAAACCCTTGTGCCCGGCGCAGACACCGGGAAAATCCGCCAGGCGCGGGGTGACGACGGTATTATGGTAGAGCTGACAGCCGGAGCTGCCGGACACGAAGATGCCGCTGCCCGGGTTGTTGACGATGAGGTTGTTGAAGACGAGGATGTTGCTGCTGACCTCGAGCATGAGACCCACGGCCTGCTGCCCGCCGCACGGATGCCCCCGCCGGGCCACGGGCAGGTTGTCATGGATGTAATTGTTCTTGACCCCCATCGGCTCGAACGCCGCCACGCAGCTGTCAATCCAGATCGCAGGTCCGTGATTGGCCGCGAACTCGCAGCGCGCGATCGTGGTGCCCGACATGTCGGTGGCTTTGCTGGAAATCTTGATGCCCCCGGCATGGTCCGTGAGAAACTGACGGCAGTTGTTGCCCGTCACCAGGCAGTTGGTGAAGAGGGCGTGGTCGAGGCTCACGCCCCCCAGTCGCCCGTTCTGATGAAGCCAGCAGCCGGCGGCAACGGCGTGGCTCGGCAGCCCCAAACCGTCCAGATCCGTCCACTGCACGATGCAATTCGTGATCACCGAATGCTCGCCCAGTTGCACCGCGTTCTGCTCCCGCACCGCCGAGGCGTTGCTGTGCTCGAAGCCGATCCCCTCGAGCCAAACGTGCGGATACGATCGCGCATTCCAGATCTGCGCCCGGGTGCTGACTTCAACCGCGTCGGACGCGGACAAGGGCGTTTTGAGCCGGAGGTAGAGATGATCCCGGGCGAAGGCAAACGAGTCCTCGTCCAGCGCCAGGCGGCTGGTCGTCCAGAACGGGCGGCTCGCCAACGCGGCGACAACGGGCGCCGCCCGGCCGGCCTGCTGCAACGGGATCGTGACGCCGCCGCGGCTGACGAACACCTGTTGCGGGGGGCGCCCGGACAGGCCGGGAAGACGGACGCGGTAAGCGTGGGCACCGCCCGGGAGCGGGGCGAAGCCGGTCACGTGGCCGTTGGTGTCGAAGCGGGGCGCCTCGCGGACCGGCTGGAACGTCCCGAAAGGCAACAGATCCGAGCCTTTAAGCCAGGGTCGCAATTCCGGCGCGGCGGCCTTGAGGGTGAGCCGCCGGCCGGGGGAGGCTTGGCGCCGGGTGCTTTCGAGGCGCGGCGCCGACTGCCGGCTCAGGATCACCTGCTCGCGATACGCCCCCGGCCCGACCAGGATGGTGTCGCCGTAACCGGCTTGGCGCAGCGCGGCCCCAAGCGTGCGCAGAGGCCGGTCCGCCGTGCCCGGGTGCGAGTCGTTGCCGTGGGTGGCGACGACGAACGTGTGCTGCGCGGGCAACGGCAGCGAGACCATGACGCTGAGCAGGCCCGCGAAGGCGGCCGGCGCGAGCCGGGCCCGGGAGCGGCGGGGTTTGCAGCGCCAAAGGACCGCCCATTCTCCCGGCGCGGGATTGCCCTCGCGGGCGCGGTCGGCATGCACGGTGAGGCGTTTCAAGCTTGCGAGGGTGCCTCCCAGGCCGCGAACAGACCCTCGAGGTCTTTGGCGGGGAGGCTGGACTGGGCCTTGGGATTGAGGAGGCGCTGGAGGTAGAGGATGGCGTCGGGGATGTTGCGCACGGAGCGGGGCAGCGTGGCGCCGCACGCGTTGGGGTGGCCGCCGCCCTGGAGCCGTTCGGCGACGGGCAGGGCTTCGCCGCCGCGGCTGCGGAGGCTGGCGATGACGACGCCATTGGCGCGGCGGAACAGGGTGACGAGCACGGGGTAGCGGGTGGCTTTTTGTTCGAGCAGCTGATGCACGATGAGGTTCGTGTTGCCGAGGATGGTGTCGACGAACCCGACGGTGGGCGTCAGTTCGACGACATGGTGGCGGCCCCACTCGAAGCCGAGGGGATCCTCGACGCGGCGTTTGACCGCCATGACTTCAAGCAGCGGGTGGTCCAGCAGCCGCTCCAGTTCCCCGCCCACCAGCGCATGCACGGTCCAGAAGCCGTAAACCTTGACGAGGTTCGCGCAATCGTTGGCCACCAGGAAATCGGGATCGTCGACCAGGAACAGATCCGCCACGTTGTTGAGGTGCACCAGCCGGTCCAGGGCCGGCGACTCCAGACCGTGCTCCCGGCACAACTCGTAGCACAGCAGGCCGGCGGACTTGCTGACGTCGTGAATCAGATGCGCCTTCGCGGGCGTCCGCTCCGTCGGATGATGGTCGATCACCACCCAGTTCGGCTTGTCCAGCCGCGCCTCGAAACCCAGGTCGCACACCCAGGCGGACAACTCGCGCGGCTCCCGCCCGCGCCACGAGTTGTAATGAAACGCCTCCAGCGGCGGAGTCACGTCGAACCGTTTCCGCGCCAGCCGCCGCAGAAGCACGCCCGCCACCAGCCCGTCAAGATCGCTCTCGTGGGTCAGGATCACTTCCGGTCTTGGGAGTTCAGCCATGCCGGACACCCTAGGCAAAGCGGCTCGAGAATGCAACGACCGTTGCGGCTGCGGCACGGCGCTCCGCCACCGCCAAGCTCCGAATGCGCTGCCCCGCCTGCCGTTCCAGGAAGGAACTTGCGTCGGCACGGAACGCGATTACACTGCCATGCAACCTGGCGCGCCGCCCGCAGGCGGCCTGGCCAAGCCGCGCATGATTCGCTCGTTTGCATTTACGACGCAGGGCCGCCTGCACACAACCGACATCGAGGCGTTCCTGATGCCGACATTGCTGGCGGACACGGCGTTGTTTCTGTGGGTGGACCTGGAGAAGCCCACAACGCAGGAGGCGAAGTTCGTGCTCGAGGACATCTTCCATTTCCACCCCCTGTCGATCGAGGATTGCGTGTCGGTGAGCCCCTCGCCGAAGGTGGACGAATACACGCCGAAGGAGGGGGACTTGTTTGCGCCGTACCTGTTCATGGTGATCCACGCGGTGGATTACAGCCGCAAGGACGGGGTGTTTGCGACGAGCGAGCTGAATTTTTTCCTGGGCAAAAACTTCCTGGTCACGTTCCACGAGCTGCCCATGAAAAGCATCCAGGTCGCCGCCGAACGCTGCGTCAAGGGATCCGTGCACATCGCGCGCGCCCCCGACCGCGTCGCCCACACGCTGCTGGACGGGATCGTGGACAACTACAAGCCGGCGCTGGAGGAGCTGGCGTTCGAGATCTCGGAACTGGAAAGCCAGGTCGTCGAAAACCCGGCCCGCGAGACCCTGAACCGCATCATCCAGATCAAGAAGGAAGTGTATCATCTGCGGCAGATCATGGGGCCGCAGCGCGAAGTGCTGAGCCGCTTCGCCCGGGGCGAGTTCAAGCTGATCCGTCCCCACATCGTGCCGTATTACCGCGATGTGTACGACCAGCTCTTTCACATCCACGAGCTGGCCCTGCGGCACACGGATTCCCTCACCGGCATCTTGCAGGTGTATCTCAACATGGCTTCGAACCAGACCAGCGAGGTGGTCAAGTTGCTGACGCTGATCACGGTGATCACCACGCCCCTGATGGTCGTCGGCACCTGGTACGGCATGAACTTCAAGGACATGCCCGAACTCCACGCCCCCTTGGCTTACCCGGTCATCATCGCCCTGACCCTGGCCGCCACCCTCGTGGCCATCTGGTGGTTCCGCAAGAAGAACTGGTTTTGACCCGCCCGTACGAATGCCTTCTGCTTCCTCCAGTTTCCTCGACAAGGTGCTCGGCCGCATCGGCCGCCTCGACGAGCAGGGCCTCCAAACCGTCATCCAACGCCTCGCGCGCGAGCGCACCTTCCTGGAGACGCTCTTCAACGCGATTGACGACGGCGTGCTGGTCGTGGACGAGCTCGGGCACGTGCTCTACGCCAATCGCGCCGTCACCCGTTTGCTGGGGCTGCCGCCCCAGAGCGTCGAAGGCCGCCCCATCCGGGACGTCCTGCCGGAGCTGGACTGGGCCAAATGGGGCGCCGCCGACCGTGCGGGGGGCACCCGGGTGGGGCGGCAGGAGATCGAGATTTCGTATCCGGAGGCGCGGTATTTGAGCCTGTATGTGGCGCCCCTGGACAGCGAAACCGCAGGCGGTTCCGGGGTGGCCATCATCATCCACGACGCCACCGAGGCCCGGAAACAGACCTTCGAGGCCATCGAGAGCGAACGCATCCAGGCGCTCACCCTGCTCGCCGCCAGCGTCGCGCATGAAATCGGCAACCCCCTCAACGCGCTGAGCATCCACCTGCAACTCACCGAACGCCAGGTCCGCAAATGCCGCCTGGCCTCCCTCGAGCCGCCCTCCAAACCGCCCCCGCCCCAGCGCCGCGCCCGCGCCCGCACGGCATCCGGGCCCTCGAGCGAGATCCTGGAGATTGCGGGCAAGATGGAGCAGTATCTTGCGGTGTGCAAAGGCGAGGTGACGCGCCTGGACTACATCGTCACCCAGTTCCTCCAGGCCATCCGCCCGTCGCCGCCACAACTCCGGCCCGTGTCGCTCAACCGGGTGGTCGAGGAGACGCTCGCGCTGTTGGGGCCCGAGATTGAGAACCGCGGCCTGGTGCTGCGGCGCAAGCTGGATGCGGGCCTGCCGGCGGTGCCGCTGGATCCGGCGCAGATGAAGCAGGTGCTGGTCAACCTGGTCAAGAACGCCCTCCAGGCCATGAGCAAAGGCGGCACGCTCACCCTGGAAACCGGCCGCGCCACCGACGGCGTCTGCCTCACGGTGGCGGACACGGGAGGCGGCATCGCGCCGGACCGCGTGCAGCGCCTGTTCGAGCCGTTTTACACCACCAGGAAGAAGGGCACGGGCCTGGGGTTGATGATTGTCCAGCGGATCATCCGCGAACACCAGGGCCGCATCGGACTCGAAAGCCGCCTGGGCAAGGGCACCACATTCCGCGTCTGGCTGCCGCTGCAGGAACCGCAGCGGCGCCTGTTGCACGCGGGGGCGCTGCCGTCGAAGGACTCATGAGCAAGCCCGCGTTGCTGATTGTCGACGACGAGAAACCCACCCGCGACGGGTTGCGCGCGGCGCTGGAGGATCGCTACGAGGTTTACGTGGCCGAGGACGCCGCCACCGCGACCGACCTGCTCGAGCGCGAGCGCTTCGACGTGCTGCTGACGGATTTCCGGCTGCCCGCCGAGGACGGCATGAAGCTCATCGCCCGCGCCAAGTCGCTGTCGCGGCCGCCCGTGTGCATTCTGATGACCGCCTACGGTTCCGAGGACTTGGCGGTGCAGGCGATGAAGAGCGGCGCGGACGACTACATCCCCAAGGGCCGGATGCAGATTGACGAGTTGGAGATGCGGATCCACCGGGCGGTGCGCGGGCAGCGGCTGGAGCAGGAGAATGTCGAACTGCGGCAGCAGCTCGACGGCAAGTTCGGCCTGGAGCACGTGATCGGCGAGTCGCCGGCGATGCGCGAGGCGCTCGAAGTCGTCCGCCAGGTGGCCCCCACCCGCGCCACGGTCCTGCTCACGGGCGAAAGCGGCACCGGCAAGGAGGTCATCGCCAAGGTCATCCACCACCTCAGCCCCCGCGCCCGCTTCGCCATGGTCACGGTCCACTGCGCCGGCCTGCCGCCCACCCTCCTGGAAAGCGAACTCTTCGGGCACGAGAAAGGCGCGTTCACCGGCGCCCACGAACGGCGCATCGGCCGCTTCGAGCAGGCCCAGGGCGGCACGCTGTTCCTGGATGAAGTCGGCGAAATCGACGTCTCCCTCCAGGTCAAACTCCTTCGTTTCCTCGGCGAGCGCACCTTCGAGCGGGTCGGCTCCAACAAAACCCTCACCGCCGACGTGCGCGTGATCGCCGCCACCAACAAGCGCCTCGAGGACATGGTCCAGGCCGGCACGTTCCGCGAGGACCTCTACTTCCGCCTCAAGGTGGTGCGCCTGGAACTGCCGCCGCTGCGCAGCCGCCAGGGCGACATCCCCCCGCTGGCCCAGGCCTTCCTCAGGGAGTTTGCGCGGGAAAACCGCAAACCCGTCAGGGATTTCACCGCCGACGCCCTCGAGGCGCTGACCCTTTACAGCTGGCCCGGCAACGTGCGCGAACTGCGCAGCGCCGTCGAACACGCCGTCCTGTTCTGCCGGGGCGAGCGGGTGACGCTGCGCGATCTGCCGGCCGAACTGCGCGGCGGCGGCGATTCCCTGGCGGTGAATCACCGCCGCGGCGTGCCGCCGGGCACGGTGACCGTGAAGGAGGCGGAAAAGGAACTCATCGTGCGCGCCTTGAAGGATAGCGGCGGCAACCGCACCGACGCGGCCCGCAAGCTGGGCATGAGCCGGCGCACGTTGCACCGCAAACTGCACCATTACCATCTGGAGGGCTTCTAAACGTGCCGGCCCGACTTCAGGAATTCATTCACCGGCTCGAAGTGGGCACGGGATCGCGTCTGATCAATTACCTCCTGGGCATCGCGGTCATGGCCGGCCTGGCGGTCTACTACGACGCAACCCGGTTCCGCAACCTCGACACCATGGCGGGGATGGACGCCGCCCAGCTCGCCCGCAACCTGGCTGCGGGGGAGGGATTCACGACCCGCTTCGTCCGGCCCCTGAGCATGCACCTTGTGGAGCAGCACCGGGCCGACCACCAGCCGCGGCTGAACGGGGGGCACCCGGACCTCGCCAACGCCCCGCTTTACCCGGTCTTGCTGGCGGCGGCGCTGGCGCTGATGCCCTTTGACTACCCGGACCTCACCACCCAGACCGTGTTTGAGGTGTATCTGCCGGACCTGTGGATCGCGATCGTCAACCAGGTCCTGTTCCTGCTGGCGGTCGGCTGGCTGTTCCTGCTGGCGAGGCGGTGGTTCGACGAGACGGTGGCATGGCTTTCGGCGGTGGCGCTCCTGGGCGCCGAGGGATTCTGGCGGCTGAGCCTCTCGGGCACCTCAGCGCTCCTGCTGGTCGTCATCGGCCTGGCGCTGGCCGACGTGCTCAGCCGGCTCGAAAGCGCGACTCGCGACCCGCACGCCCCGGCCCGCCGGCTGGGATGGCTGGCCGCAGGCGCCGGGGCGCTGGTCGCGGCGGGGTGCCTGGGCCGCTACGCGTTCGGGTGGCTGATTTTGCCGGTCGGCCTCTGGATGGCGCTTGTTGGCGGGCAACATCGCATCCGGCTGTGCGGGACGGCGGCGGCGGTCTTTTTTCTGGTGATCACGCCCTGGCTGGTCCGCAACTGGGCGGTGAGCGGATCGCTGTTCGGCACGGCCGGCTACGCCATCTACCAGGACACCGCGCAGTTCACGGGCGACCAGTTGGAACGGACGCTGGCGCCCAGCTTTCTGGGGTGGTCCACGGCCGACTGGGTCCGCAAGGCGCTGGCCAACGCCCGGGCCATGGTGGCCGGCGAACTGCCGTCCCTGGGCGGCAGCTGGGTGATCGGGCTGTTCTGGGTGGGCCTCCTCGTGCCCTTTCGCAGCCCCACGCGAAGTCGGATCCGGTACTGGCTTCTATTTTGCTTCGTCACCCTGTTTGTGGTGCAGGCTTTCGGGGGCGGTGTGCGCACCGCGGACTCGGCCGCTGGCGACGCGGAGAGCCTGCTGATCCTGTTGGCGCCTTTGATCTTTGTCTATGGGGTGAGCTTGTTTGTGACGCTGGCAGGGCAGCTGCCGGTCGCGGACGGCGGGCGACGTCTCCTGTGGAGCGCGTTTGTGGTATTTGCTTGCGCACCGCTGGGATTCAGGTTTTTATCGCCGCGCAGTTCGGCGGTGGCCTACCCGCCGTATTATCCGCCGTGGATCATGGCGAAGAGCCGGCATGTGCCGCCGAACGGGCTGGTGGTGACCGACATGCCATGGGCGATGGCGTGGTATGGGCACCGGCAGAGCGTGTGGCTGCCGCTCAAGCACCGTGGCGATCCTAACGACAAGGTGAGAGATGACTTTTACGCGGTGCACAGCCGAAAGCCCGTGGCCGCCCTGTATTTGACCGGAATCACGTTGAAAACGATCGATACCAGCGCCCTCGAACAGTGGGCCGCCAGCAAAGGCGAGCCCCGCGACTGGACCGGATTCGCCGTCGGCACCTTTCTCCGGGGCGAAGTGCCCACCGGTTTCCCGCTGCGTTTCGCCCCGGAAGGACTGGGCGCCGAACTATTTTTGACGGATTCTGAACATTAATGGGCCAAAAGCATCCAACTGACGTGATCTGGCAAGCGTTGGATTTCTATTTGACAGGCCTTTGCGCATTCCATTACACCTACACCCAATTATTTGGTATTGAGGATCAACTGGACAGAGAACTGAACGGATTATGAAAAATATCATCGCGTCAGCCGGTATCATCGCCGTGGGAACCGTCAGCCTGCAGGCGGCATACGCTCCCGGCCTCACCCCACAAGAGGCCGCCAAACCCTGGAGCGTCGCAGCCACACTGCGCGGGTTTTACGATGACAATTATTCGTCCTCGCCCAAGGCCTACAAACCCGACGGCCTTTTCGGCGTCGACTTCCGGCCCAGCGCCGCCTACAACCTGCAACTGGAGCAAACGTTGCTCAGCCTCCAATACGAATACGGCTTGAAGTACTACTTCGACCGCGAAGGCAGGGACTACGACCAGTCACACCAGGTCGACGGCAAAATCCATCACTCGTTCGCCGAACGCTTGCGGATGAGGATCTCCGATTCGTTCGTGTATGCCCAGGAACCCGAACTGATCGACGTCCACAGCGGCGTCATCACCGCCTACCGCTCGAAAGCCGACGCCTTCCGCAACAACGCCTCCATCGATTTCACCGCGGACCTCACGGAGGTCGTCAGCGCGAATGTGGGCTACTTCAACGGGTTCTACGATTACAAGGAAGACGGCGCCGGGTCCTATTCCGCGCTGCTGGACCGCATGGTGCACCGCATGCACCTCGACGGCTCCTACCTGGTTCGCGAAGACACCCGGTTGGGACTCGGGTATGCCTACTGGATCAACGACTACCGGAGCAAGGACCGGCTCGCGGCCACCGCGAACGCCTTGCGGGGCAACGACCGCGACAACACCTCCCATGTCATCTACGCCCTGGCCGAACACCATTTCACCCCCAAGGCAAAAGGCGACATCCGGATCGGCGCGCAGTTTGTGGACTTCGATGAGAGCGAGTTTTCGGATTCGTGGGCTCCGTTCGTCGAGTTGAACGGCTATTACTACTACCTGCCGGGCAGCTACATGCAATTGGGGATGAATGTGCAGCGGACCACCATCGACACCGCCGGCGGCGCCATCCTCGACGATCCAACCACCCCCGTGGATGAAGCCGATTACATCACCGACCAGGAAGCCGTCAATATCATCGCCTCCATCAACCACAGGATCACCCCGCAGCTGACCGGCAGCGTCCTGGGCCAATACCAGTTCGGACGCTTCGAAGGCGAAGGCCAATACGACGGCGATGTGGACAACTGGTTCGCCCTCGGCGTCAACCTCGAATACCGCATCAACTCGTTCTGGTCCGCCGAAGCCGGCTACAACTTCGACCGGGTCGATTCCGACGAGTCGATCCGCAGCTTTTCCCGCAACCGGGTCTATGGCGGCGTGCGAGCCCAATATTAAGACCGAGCCCGGCCCGGGCTGATCCCACAGGAGGCTGGACCGCCATCTAGCCTCCTTTTTTTTCGAGCTATGGAAGAAAAAAAGCAAACGTTCAACGCCCCGGAGATCAAACTCCACTTCCTGGATTATTGGCGGATCATCCGGATCCGGAAAACGGTGATCATCGCCGTGTTCCTGCTGGTCGCCATCACCACCACCCTCGTCACCTTCATCCTGCCCGAATCCTATTCGAGCCTCGTCCGGATCCGGGTCGACAAGGACGTCGGCGACGTCAGCGGGCTGTTCACGCAGGAACGGACCTTTAACCCGTTCGACCCGTACTGGGTCGAGACGGAATTCCAAACCATCCAGTCCAAATCCATCCTCTACCAGGTCATCACCAACCTCGGGTTGAACCGGACCTGGGCGGAGAAGTTCAAACTGCCCGAGGAACTGAGCACCGACCTGACCTTCTCCATCCTCAAGCGCCAGATCCAAGTCAGCCAGACCCGCAACACCAGCCTCATCGAAATCAAGGTCTTCAGCGAAGACCCGCAGGAGGCCGCCGACATCGCCAACGAGATCGCCGTCGTCTACCGCGAATCGCGGCTGGCCCAGCGCCTCGGCATGGCCCAGCGCGGCGTCAAGGCCCTCAAAGCCCAGTGGGAGGAACAGGACAAACTCGTCAAGGCCCAACAGACGCTGGTGGACAAAATCAAGACCGAGAAAAACATCCCGGACTTCGACGTGGGCGGCGGCGGCACCTATTACACGCCCAGCATGACCATGGAACCCGAAACCCTCCGGCGCCTCGAGCAGCTGCGGGTCGAGTCCAGCGCGGAATATCACAAGCTCAAAACCCTCTACGACCGGCTGAGCGAGATGACCCCGGAAAACCTGCGCAAGGCGCTCGTCACCGCCTCCCAGGACACCCAGCTGCCCGTCGTCATGGAACAACTCGCCCTGGCCGAACGCCGCCTCGCCGACCTCTCCCAGGCGTTCTCCGCCCAACACCCCGAAATCAAAGGCGTCCAGGAAGTCATCGCCGTCACCACCCGCCAGGTCAACGACCGCGTCACCGGCATCATGGAAGGCCTCAAAGCCAAGGTCGACGCCCAGAAAGCCGGACTGGACAGCCTCCAGAGCGAGGTCAACCAGGCCAAAACCAACGACGTGATGGCCGCGATCGACCGGCGCGATTATTTCCTCGCCAAACGCGACCTGGAATCGCTCCAGCGCGTCCGCGAAAGCCTCAAAATCCGCATCATCCAGGAAGAGGTCAACACCGCCATCCCCACCTCCGGCATCGTCGAAGTCATCGACCCCGCCGAACCCGGCAAACGCGCCGTCCGCCCCAACAAACCCCTGAACATCGCCCTCGGCATCCTCGTCGGCCTGGCCATCGGCGTCGGGCTCGCCTTCTTCATCGAGTACCTCGACACCAGCGTGAAGACGATCGACGACGTCGAGCGGGCGCTGCAGGCACCCGTGCTGGGCGTGATCCCACAGAACGTCGGCATCCTCGTCGAGGAGGGTCCCGACAGCCCGCACGCGGAGGCCTACCGGGTGCTGCGCACGAACATCCTGTTCTCCCAGAAGGATCCCAAACTCAACACCATCACCATCGTCAGCGGCGGCGCCGGCGAAGGCAAGTCCACCACCACGTTCAACCTCGCCACCATCTTCGCCCAAAACGGCCAGCGCGTCCTCGTCGTCGATTCGGACCTGCGCCGCCCCAGCCTGCACAAGATGCTGCGCGTGTCCAACGCCATCGGGCTCACCAACTACCTGCTCAAACAAAACACCCTCGAGGAAGTCATCCAAACCACCCGCCAGCCCACCCTCGACTTCATGCCCAGCGGCAAGCTGCCCAGCAGCTCCATGGGCGTGCTCAGCTCCCAGCAGATGAAGGACCTCATCCGCGACCTCAAGCGCCGCTACGATTACGTCTTCTTCGACTCGCCCCCCATCATGGGCGTCAGCGACGCCTCGATTCTCGCCAGCGAAGTCGACATGGTCCTGCAGGTCATCCAATACCGCCGCTACCCCCAGCCCATGACCATCCGCGCCAAGCAGATGATCGAAAAGGTCGGCGGCAACCTCCTCGGCATCGTGCTCAACAACATCAACATGGCCTCCGACGAGAATTACTACTACTACAGCGGCTATTACTACGATTACTACTCCAAGAGCGAGGAGGCCGGCACCGAAAAACCCAAGGACGCCGAGAAGGACCTCGCCGCAAACGAACGGCCGGTCGAAATCCAGTCCAAATACTGATGCGCCCCTCATGCCTGTCCTGATCCCCATGAAGCCACTCCTCCCGCCGTTGCCGCCCCTCCTGCAAACCGCCGCCAGCTGCCTCGTGGCGGGGATTCTCCTGGGGCTCGGCACCGGCTGCTCCAGCTCCAGCCCCAATCCCAAACAGCCGTTCGTCTTCCCGGGCACCGCGCCCGCCACCGCCTCCGAGATCACCTCCGACACCCTCGCCGCTCTCGGGTCTGCCCTGACCAACTCCAGCACCTCCGAGTTGCGCCCCGGCGAAAACATCCGCGTCACCTTCTCCGACCTGCCCCCGGGCCGCGAACTGCCCCCCATGGACGTCCGCATCGGCGAGAACGGCAAGATCACCCTCCTGTTCAGCGTCACCTTCGACGCCGCCGGCAAAACCGCGTCGCAACTGCAGCAGGAAATCCGCGCCGCCTACGTGCCGAAGTACTTCAAGGAACTCACCGTCATGATCCGCGGCGCCGAGCTGATCTACTTCGTCGGCGGCGAAGTCAGGTCCCCCGGATTGAAACCCTACCTGGGCCACATGACCGTCCTGCGCGCCGTCGACACCGCCAGCGGCTTCACCGAATACGCCAAGAAAACCAAGATCAAACTGATCCGCGCCACCGGCGAGGAATTCATCGTGGACGGCAAAAAAGCGGTCAAGCGATCCGAGTTCGACCTCGAGGTCATGCCCAACGACCGCATCTACGTGCCGCGCCGCGGCTGGTAGTGGTCCTGCTCCGCCTTCTCACCGATCCCGCGCCGGGCACCGAGCACCGGGTTCGCCGCTTTCCCCTTCGCCTCGGGCGCGCTGCGGACGCCGGGCTGCGTCTGACGGCTCACGGGGTGTGGGAGCGCCACGCGGAGCTTCGAGTCCACCAGGGCCGCGAACTGGTGCTCGCCGCCGAACCCGACGCCCCCGTGCGCGTCAACGGGCACCCCGTCACCCGCGCCGTGTTGCGCACGGGCGACGTGATCGACCTGGGCGGCGCCCGCCTCCAGTTCAGCCTGGCGTCGCCGGCGCCGCGCGGGCTGCGGCTGCGCGAGGCGCTGACGTGGGCCGGCCTTGGCGCCGTGTTTGCGCTGCAAATCGCCTTGATCTACTGGCTGCTGCGCTAATGCCGGAAATGCCGGCGGCCGGTGAACACCATCGCCATCCCGCGCTCGTCCGCCGCCGCAATCACCTCCGCGTCGCGCACGGAACCGCCCGGCTGAATCGCCGCCGTCGCCCCCGCCGCCGCCGCCGCCGCCAGGCCGTCCGGAAACGGAAAGAACGCGTCGCTGCACACGACGCTGCCCTCCAGCGACAGACCTGCTTCGCCGGCCTTCCACACCGCGATGCGGCTGGCATCCACACGGCTCATCTGGCCCGCGCCAATCCCCAGCGTCCGGTCCCCCCCCGCATACACAATCGCGTTCGACTTCACGTGCTTGACCACGCGCCAGCCAAACCGCATCGCCTCCCGCTCCGCCGCCGTGGGCGCGCGGCGCGTAACCACCTTCCACTCCGCCGTCCGCGGCGGCTGCGCGTCGCGTTCCTGGAGCAGGAAGGATTCCGCGCCCACGCTGCGGAGGTCGAAGCTCGACGCGGCGGCGAGGGGCTGCCGCACCTGGATGAGGCGGAGGTTTTTCTTCGTTTGCAGCAGCGCCATCGCCTCCGGCGTGAACTCCGGCGCCACGATCACCTCGCTGAAAATCCCCGCAATCGCCTCGGCGCACGCCGCGTCCATGGGGCGGTTCACCGCAATGATGCCCCCGAAAGGCGCCTGCCGGTCCGTCGCCAGCGCCTTGTCCCAGGCCTCGCGCAGGGTCGTGCCCTGGCCCACGCCGCACGGGTTGGTGTGCTTGAGAATGGCCAGCGTCGGCGGATCGTCGGCGAATTCGCCGATCAGGTTCGCCGCCGCGGTGAGGTCGAGGATGTTGTTGTACGAGAGTTCCTTGCCGTGAAGCTGCCGGTAGAAATCGCGAAACGCCCCGTAAAGCGCCGCCTTCTGATGCGGGTTTTCGCCATACCGCAGCGGCTGAACCTGTGGCGCCTGCACCGCCAGCAGCGACGGAAGACCCAGCTCCGGACCTCGCGGCGCCGCCACCCCAAACGTCTTGCCCAGGTGCGCCGCAATCGCCCCGTCATACGCGCTCGTCCGCGCAAACACCTTCACCGCCAGCTTGCGCCGCAATTCCAGTGTCGTCTCGCCCCGCGCCTGGATCTGGTCCGCCACCTCCGCGTAATCCATCGGATCCACCACCACCGTCACGCTCTCGTGGTTCTTCGCCGCACTCCGCAGCATCGAAGGCCCCCCAATGTCGATGTTCTCCACCGCCTCCGCCAGCGTCACCCCCGGCCGCGCGATGGTCTGCTCGAACGGATACAGGTTGACCACCACCAGGTCGATCGGCCCAATCCCGTGCTCCCGAACCGCCGCTTCGTGCGCCGCATCCCCGCGAATGTAAAGCAGCCCCCCGTGAATCTTCGGATGCAACGTCTTCACCCGCCCGTCCAGCATCTCCGGAAACCCCGTGTACACGCTCAGCTCCGTCGCCCCCACCCCGCCTTCGCGCAGCGTCCGCGCCGTCCCCCCGGTCGAGATCAGCTCGACCCCCGCCTGCGCCAGGATCTGGGCGAAGGGCAACAGTCCCGTCTTGTCGAACACCGACAACAGCGCGCGTTGCATCTTGGGCATAAATTGTATGGGTTTGGCCGGTGCCGCTTACCATCCCCGCAGACTCGCCGCCAAGTCAATCCCGGTTTTACCCCGGTTTGACCTTTCGATGACGCCGCCTTACAACCGCGCCGCGCGGCATGCGTCACCTGGCCTTCCCCAAGTGGCGGTCGGCGAACTCGAGGAACACCTTCCAGTCCTCGCGCGTGGTCGAGTGCCGCCCGGGACGAATGAAATAGCCGAGACGGCTGTCGACGAGGGTGCCCTCGGGCGGCATAGCCCTTGCCGCCAAGCCCTCGACCCCCAGCAGGCGATACACCGGGTCCGCCGCTTTCAGCAGGTCGAACTGCCCGCCGGGGTCGGCCCATTGATCCAGCGTGGCGTTGGAGAGGAGCACGGGCCGCGGGGCCGCCAGCGCCATCAGCGCGTGCTGGTCGAACGGCAGCCGCGCCGGCTCGTCGTTGAACTCCTTGTAGACGGCGTTGAACCAGTGCGGGAACGACGTATTGATGCGTTTCACGGTTTCCGCCCTCGGATTGCGGGTGCGGCTGGGCGCGGTGCCGCCGCAACCGGCCTGGTGCGGGATGGCCAGCGCGATCCGCTCGTCGAACGCCGCGGCCAGCAGGGCCGTTTTGCCATTGCGCGAGTGGCCGAACACCGCGATGCGCCTGGCGTCGAGCGCCGGGTCGGTCACGAGATAATCCACGGCGCGATGGTACCCCCAGGCCCACACGGCAATCGCCCCGCCGTCGCGAGTGCCATACTGCGCGCGGGCGCCCTCGATCAGGTCGGCCCGGTCCGGCACCAGATCCCCGCTGTAAAACGTCGCCACCGCGTAGCCCCGATCCACCGATTGCTCGACCGACCAGGTGTCGACCTCGGCGCCCCGGCTGGCCTCCGTGGCCCGGTTGTTCGTGCAGCCTTTGCAGCTGCTGTAAACCCACACCCCCGACAGCGGAATCCCAGGATCGTTCACCACCGCGTGGTTGCCGCAAAAGTTCATCCCCAGAAAAACCGGCGCCGGGCCCGCCCGCCGATTCGGGATCACCACCAGCAGGTGCATCCGCTTCAAATTGCCCGCCGACACATACACCTCCTTCTTCGTGGCTTTCCCGCCGAAATACCGGGCGTCCTCGCGCTCGACGTCGAACTGCACCGCCGCCGGCTTGGGCGGCAACGCGCCATACATGTAATGCTGAAACAACGCCTGCAATTCCGGACGCCGCCGGCTGACCCACGCGTCGGGGGTGGTCACGCGCGTGCCATCCAGCATCACGAGCGGATCAGGCAGGTTGGTCTGAACCGGCAGCGCGGCAAACTCCGGCAGCGGTCCGCCGGCGCACTGTCCGGGCGCCAGCAGAAACCCCAGGCCGACAGGCGCCGCCAGGGACAGGGTTCGAGAAAGGGAAGCGATGAGTCTCATACGCCGCAAACAGTAGAACTGCGCCGCTCGGGAATCAATCTCCGTCGAGGCGCCCCTCGCACTGCTTGGGGCGCTGCGGCGGCTCAGGTGGTGGCGAAGTCCAGCCCCGCCGACTTTGTCCGCCTCCTTGCCCAGCCCCCGGGCCCGCGCCACTTTTCGCTTTGTCGGGGGAGGGATCGCCTGATAGCCTTGCGGCGCTTTTCCAGAACATGGACACGCAGTGCGTCGACAATGCCGGCTTGGACGAGCGCGGATCCGCGCCGGCATCGTTGTGTGCACTCTTTTCGACTGATTGAGCCATCCGCCCGCGATCTCCCATGAGCACTTCGAACAACTTCCCCAAGCTTCACAACGCCATGTGGCCCGGCCTCGTCGGCAAAGGCAGCCCCGGCGCCGAGCCGTGCATCGGGCTGGACACGATGCTCGAGTTCACCGCCAACGCCGAGGTCAACGGCGTGAAGTTCGACGGCGTCGACATGTTCCTCTTCGAACCGCACGTGGCCATCGATTCGACCGACGACGACTTGAAGCGCATTGCCGAGAAGATCCGCAGCTACGGCTTGGTGGTCGGCTCCGTCGTGGCGCCCATCTGGACGCCCACGGGCGGCGGTTCGGCAATGGGCAGCGAGACGGAACGCAAGGCCTTCGTGGGCCAGGTCCGCAAAGGCTGCCGCATCGCCAGGTTCTTCCGCGAGATTGGCCTCCGCCCCCATGGCGTGGTCCGCATCGATTCGGCGTGCAGCGTCACCGATTGGGACAAGGACCCCAAAGGCAACACGAAAACCATCATCGCCACCTTCAAGGAAGCCGCCAAGGTCGCCAAGGACCACGGCGAACGGCTCGCGGCCGAAGGCGAGATCTGCTGGGGGGGAATGCACAGCTGGAAATACATGCTCCAGGTGCTTGAGGGCGTCAACCAGCCCCGCTACCTCGGCTTCCAAGCCGACATGGCCCACACCCTCCTCTATGTCCTCGGCGCCAACGCGCCCGAACATCGCCTCGTCCCCGAACGGTTCCACTGGGAGCCGGACAAGTTCCACGCGGCGATGAAAAAGCTCACCAGGGCGCTCCGCCCCTGGACGATTGATTTTCACGTGGCCCAAAACGACGCCACCGTCAAGGGCGCCGGCGCCCACGAAAAGACCGGCAAACACTGCATGGCCACCGACCCCAACGGCAAGCTCAACATCGCCCGCGACGCCGGCTATTGGATGCGCGACGACACCGGCAAGGTCACCCGCAAATTCAAGCACATCTGTTGGGATGGCTGCATGTTCCCCAACGCGGTCATGACCCAGCAGCAAACCTGGAACGACATCCTGGCCGCCATGATCCAGGTCCGCGACAACCACGGCTGGACCGCCTAGCAGGCCGTCGGACTTAGGACGTCCTGCGTGCATCGTCACGGCTGCTACGTTCCGGCCGCTCGGGCGTTTTCGAGCTCGGCCTGCTAGGTGTCAAACTCCGACTGGGAGTCGGAGTTTGAGGAAATCCATGTTTTGGCTGTTTGGTTCACGACGTTGAGCCATTTCGCCAGCGTTTTTGCCTTTAGCCAACCTCCGTCGCCATCCGATGGAGTCGTTTCAAAACTTCAGCCGGGCCGCCATTTCTAAAACCTTGCCAAAGCTTTCGCCGATCAGCGCCGCATTCTGCCGCCGGAACG
>JAFGQR010000106.1 GCA_016935555.1 Verrucomicrobiota bacterium | reverse complement strand
TTGGCGGCGATCAGGTTGTCGAGGATCAAATTGGCGCGACCCTGGGCACCCCAACCGTATTCGTTTTCGCCCCAGCCGTGCTGCAGATACAAGACCGGATAGCGTTGGTTCAAATCCAGATCATAACCCGGAGGAGTGTAAACGAACGCGCGGCGTACCGAGTCGGTGCTCTTCGAGTAAAAGAACACCTCCCGCAGCGTACCGTGCGGCACGTTCTTGAGCGCGTAAAAATCCTGGTCGTGGGCGGGGATCTCCACGCCGCTGCCCCAGCGGTTGGCGCCGAAGAAAAACAGGCTGTTGGGATCCGGAACTTCGGCTCCGTCAATGTTGACGGTGTAATAATGGAAGCCTTCATCCAAAGGGCGGGTGGTGCCGATCCAAGCGCCGTCCTCACCCTTCGCAAAGGGGCTGCTGTCCCGGAAACTCACGGTGACATTGCGGGCCTGGGGCGCCACGATGCGGAATTTGACGCGGCCTTCCGAGTTGACTTGGGGATACTGCTTGCCGCGTTGGTTCGTAGTCGCGGGCTTCCAATCGTCCGCCGGTTCGCCTGTTTGGGCGTTACACAATTGGCCCGCCAGCAGAGAGGCCAGTGCGAGCAGGGAGAGTGTTGTCTTCATGGAGTGGTTTGGGGCTTTGGGTCGTGTTATGAATTCCGAGGATGAACTTCACCTTCATGCCATTTGGATTTGATGTTGCGAGCGGGGTTGGGACCTCACCGGGAGGCTGGCTTCCTCTCAGTAGCGACGCGGATCACCGCGTCCAAGGCTGGCTTGGGCTGACCATCCACATCGAACAACAGCGGCTTGCCATTGCGGCGCCAGGAGTTCGCGTCATTGGGCCCCCAGAAAGTGACCATCTTGACCGCGGCTTTGTGCTTCAGGAAGGCGCGGAAAATGTCTTCATAGGCTTCGGTTAATCTCCGCTCGGCTGCGTCGACCAAGCCGCCTTGGGTGGCGGCGGCGTTGTGGGCGATGTCCGCCCCGGTGTGGCGCTGACCGGCCTGCGCGCTGTTGACGTCCAACTCGGTGACGTGAATGGGTAAACCAAGGGCCGCCATCTCGGTCAAGGTTTCATCCATGTTCTCAAAGCTGGCGCCAGAGACGTTGAGATGGGCCTGTGTCCCGATGGCCATGACCGGGACACGTCGCTCCCTCAACGATTTGATCAGGGCGACGAGCTTGCGGCGTTTCGTCGGGTTCTCCAAGCCGTAGTCATTGTAGCGGAGGATGGCGTCCGGATCGGCTTCGTGGGCGTATTGGAATGCCTTGGCAATGAAATCGGGCCCAATGATTTGCAGCCAGAGCGAGTTCCGCAGCACGTCGGTTCCCTGATCGGCAATGGCCTCGTTCACGACGTCCCAGACCTTGATCCTCCCTTTGTAACGGCCGACCACGGTGTGAATGTGATCCCGCATCCGCTCAAGCAGTTCCTCCCGGGATGCGCGTGGCCCGGTGAAACGAGAGCGACCAAAACCGCGGCTGAATCTGGCACCGCGAGGCGCATTCGGTTCAGCTTGGTTCGAGGTGGCGCCGGGAGCCGCAGACAAAGCGTTCGATTCTCCGGGCGGCACGTTGGTTCCTTCGAATACCCAGAAGGGTGTCTGGGCGTGCCAGACGAGCGTATGTCCCACGAGATACATGTTGTTGCTGAGGCCGAAATTCACAAAGGCGTCGGCCAGCTCAAAATTGTAGCCATCCGCACCTTCCCGCGGATGGATGAGCGTCCACTTCATGTCATTCTCGGCGGTGATCTGGTTGTACTGTTCCCTCACGAGAGCAATATCGCGATTGACCTGTTCCCGGGTTCGCCACCGGAACGCGGCGCCGGTGGCGATGGTGCGGTTGATGGCCGTGCCAACGAGGAAATGGTCCTTGTAAGCGTCCTTGAGGGTGGGACTGTCGGCAGAGCGGCCCGTCGCCGCAATGGCGAAGACCATCGCCGCCAGCCATCCAATGCGGGAGCTGAGGTTTGTCGAAAGCCGGCCGCAGACCGGCGCTCCGGCCTGTTGGCAGTGTCGACGGGGGTGCCCTCCGGCCGAGGCGCGGCGCCAAGTGCCCTTTGGAATTCGGATGTGAGACATTTGGATTTGGTTCGGATTTCGGATTTTGTGTTTCGGATTTGGACTTAACGGAAACTGAGATGGCCGAAGAAGTTTATTTAAAGATCCGTTGGGAGAACAACCACAGGCTGTTTCGCCAGTGGGTGGCGTCGTGGCCGTTGCCGTCCACGTGCCAGATGTGCGGCACCCCCTTTTCCTTGAGAAAGGCATGAACGCCCTGGCTGATTCGGATCAATCCGTCTTTGTTGCCGCAGGACAGCCAGAGCAGCTTCAGTTGCCGGGTTGCGGCGGCCGGATCGGGCAGGAGGTCCTCGAGTGGCTTCGTGTTTGGGGCGGAGGAGAAACCAGCCACCCACGCGAAGGTGTCGAGGTGGGCGAAACCGAAGTTCAAGGATTGGCCACCGCCCATGGACAATCCGGCAAGCGCCCGGTGTTCGCGATCGCCTTGCACCGAATACCGCGACTCGATGGCGGGTATCACGTCATCCAGCAGGTCGCGCTCGAAATTGGCAAACGCGGGTGCCGCGGCGAACATATTGCCTTCGGCGCGGTCGTTCTTCTGCGCCCGTCCGTTGGGCATCACGATGATCATGGGCACAGCTTTCCCGTCAGCGATCAAGTTATCGAGGAGGATGTCCGGATGCGCGAACCTCTGCCATTCTGTTTCGTCACCACCGATGCCGTGCAGCAGGTAGAGCACGGGATACTTTGTGTCCGTCGAGTAACCGGGCGGGGTATAGACCTGCATCTTGCGCGTGGTGCCGACGGTCTTCGATGCATACTCAATCATCTCCAGTTTGCCGTGGGAAATATCGTCGCGCTTCTTGTCAATCCCCGGCGGCGGATCGTCGGAGGCCGGTTTGTCATCGGGATTGAGTTCAATCGGCCCGCCGAAGCCTCTCCGGCCGCGCCGCGGCCTTTCGCCGTCCGCGGCGTTCGCCGGACTGGCCGGGTTTGCGGAAGGCGCCGGTTGCGCCCGCGCGGTCGTGGACTGCGTATTGGCGGGATCAGCCACTCTTTGGGCGGGCTTGATGGGGCCGTTCCAGCGAAAGGTCTGGCCTTTGGCCAGTTTCACGTTGCGCATCACTGAGCCGCAACGCAATTGCGTGGAACCGCCGTTGAGCGAACGCACGCTCGCTTCGAGGAGCTTGCCGTCTTTCCATGCCGCGTCCACCTCGAATCCGCCCCGTGCGCGCAGCCCCTTCACACTGCCAGTCGGCCAGGCCTTGGGGAGCGCAGGGAGGAGATCGATTTCAGATTTGAGATTTGAAATTTGAGATTCATCGCCGTCGGCAATGATGCGGCTTTGCATCAGCATCTCCGCAATGCCTGCCGCCCCACCAAAATTGCCGTCAATTTGAAACGGCGGGTGGGCGTCGAACATGTTCGGATACGTGCGCTCGGGACTGATCAGGAATTTCAAGATCTCGAACGCGTGCTCGCCATCGCCCAGGTGGGTCCAGAGGCAGATGCGCCAGGCGGTGGCCCAACCCGTGGCCCGGTCGCCGCGGATCTCAAGCGACTTCTTCACTGCCGCGGCCAAGCCCGGCGTGTCCCGACGGTGGATGTCGCGGCCCGGGAACAGGCCGTAAAGGTGTGAGACGTGGCGATGATGCCGGTCTCCCGCCTTCATGTCCCAATCCTCAAGCCATTCCTGCAACTGTCCCGCGCTGCCGATCTGGTTTGGCGCCAATCGGGCGCGCGCAGCGCCGAGTTGCTTGCGAAAATCCTCATCCACGCCGAGCGCTCTCGCTGCTCGAATCGTGTGGGCGAACAGGTCGCGCAGGATTTGCATGTCCATCGTCGGCCCGGCACAGACGGCGGATCCGAAGGGATGACCGTTCTCCGGTGAGATCGAGGGATTGGTGACGAGCCACCTGTGGGTCGGTTCTTCCTGCAACGTGTCGGGGAAGAATTCGCATGCGCCTTTGAGGGCGGGGTAAATACGTTTCAACACCTTTGGGTCGCCGCTGAATTCGTAACGATCCCAGAGATGCAGACACAACCAGGCGCCGCCGCACGGCCACATGCCCCAGTTCGGTCCGTCAATCGGCGCCGAGGCGCGCCACAGATCGGTGTTATGGTGCGTCACCCAGCCGCGTGCGCCATACATCTGCTGCGCGGTCCGCCCGCCTGTTGCGGTGAGGTCCTGCACCATCCCGATCAACGGTTCCACGCACTCGGCCAGGTTGCCGGACTCGGCGGGCCAGTAGTTCATTTCGGTGTTGATGTTGATTGTGTATTTGCCGCCCCACGGCGGATTCCTGCTATCGTTCCAAAGCCCCTGCAAGGGCGCGGGCTGTCCGCCCGGACGCGAGCAACTGATGAGCAGATAGCGGCCAAACTGGTAATAGAGCGCCGCCAACTGCGGATCAGTGCCATCGGCGAAACGCTGAATGCGCACATCCGTCGGCAACTTCATCGCCTCACTTTGGCCGAGGTCAATCGTCACACGCCGGAACAGCGCCTGATAATCCGCGAGGTGGGCTTCACGCAGCTCGGCAATGGACTTCCGGGCGGCCGTTGCGAGCTGCTGCTTCACGATGCTTTCGGCATCGCCGCTCACGTCGTCAAATCTTTTGTAGCTCGTCGCCGCGGTGATGAGCAGCGTGACTTGATCGGCGTCGGCCACGGAGACTTTGCCCGCTGTTGCAGTTGTCTGGCCGCCTTTGGCTATTAGTTTGACGCGGGCCTGGTAGGTGAGTTGCCCCCTGATGCCGCCCGCGCTTCCGCCCGTTCCGCGCATGACGAGTGTGTCGTTCCCGTCCGTTTCCACCGAGGCGGTCATTGGTGTGTTCATGTCGGCGACGAAGGAAATCTTCCCCGGCTTGTCCGCAACCAGGTGCACGACGATCACGTGGTCCGGGGCGTTGGCAAAGACCTCCCGCCTATGGCGCACACCCCCACTCGTGTACCTGACTGTGGCGATCGCGGTGTCGAGATTCAGATCGCGATGGTAATGCTCGGCATTGGTCATGTCCGGAAACGTCAGCCGCAGATTGCCGACGGTCTGATAAGGCATTTGGCCGAGCGGCTTGGCCATGGCCTTCGCGCTGATGAGTTTGGCGGCTTCGCGGTATTTGCCTTCGAAAACCAACCGCCGGACTTCCGGCAAGGCGGCCTTGGCTTCGGGATTCACCGGATCGTAAGGTCCGCCCGCCCAGAGCGTGCCTTCGTTGAGCTGCAGACGTTCCTGGGCCACGCCCCCAAAGATCATCGCGCCCAAACGGCCGTTGCCCACCGGCAGCGCTTCAGTCCACCGGGCTGCCGGTTTGTCATACCCGAGGAGGTATGAGGTGTTCGATCTGCCAGGCTCGGCGGCGTCTCCCGATGGGTTCTCCTGCGCAAAAACGCAATGTCCTGCCAGGAGCGCCAAGCCAAGGGAAGTCCATTTCATTGTCATCGGGTTGGTGTTCATAAAGGAGGTTTGCCTTTGACATGCAGCTCGCGGACTTCCGCGTCATCCAACGCACGGCTAAACAGCTCGAATTCGTCGAGCGCACCGCTGAAGTTGCGAATGAGAACCGGGGCGGGATTGGGGCCGCTGTGTGCATTCCAATTGCCCAATTCGGCCGCACCGATTCGAAACGGCGGACCCAATCTCAGCGCGTGACGGGAGACGGGGGTGCCGTTGACGTAGTGCACCAACTCGCGCGCGTCGCCATCCAGGACCACGGCCAAATGGAGCCACAGGCCGAACTTGTCGATCGCAAGCACCGGAGGGCTGGCCATGATTTGATAATCGCCTGGTTCCGCGCCGAACACGGTCAATCCCAGCGCGCCGTCGTTGCGGATCAGCCAGTGAATCGTTCCCGGCTCGAATCCATCGCACATGAACAGCGAATGGAACTTCCGATCCAGTCCCTTGACGGAGACCCAGGCTGAAAGGGTCAAGGCGTGGAACTCTCCCGGCACCGCCAGACGCACGCGGTCGTTGACACTCTGAAACTCCAGGGCTTGCTTCTCGCGCCATCGGCCCTCGGCGCGCTGGCCCCCGACAACGGTCGCATCCGGCGCGGCTTGTGTCCCTTCGGCCGCATTGCGCAACGTCCAGTCCACGCCGCTGAGTTGCCTGAAATCCAAATGCACCACGAGCGACGGATCCTGATTGAGCCGCGCGCTCGCGAACTGCCATTGTTCATACCGGAACGCCTCGGACGCCAGCGAGCGCTGGTGGAACTCGAACATCGACGCAAAATCCTGTGCGCGGGCAACGGTGATCTGGGGCAACGCGTTCTTTGTCACCACGGCCGCCTGTCCTTTGCCCAGGGACCGCTTTGGCGCTGTTCTCGGAAGCAACTCCACCTCTCCTTTAAAAACGTGAACTTCGGTTCGGCTGTTATTCGCGTCGATCCCGAACGCGGTCCCAAGATCGACCACGTCAAGCTGATCCGTTTTCAAACGAAAACCTCTCGCCGGCGGCGGCACTTCCACGAGCAACCGTCCACTGCGACACGTCAGTTCACGTGGGGAAACAAGCTGCAACGCCGCCGGCCCCTCGATCACCAGCCGCGTTCCGCTGTAAAACACCACCTGCGCCAGGCCGGACTCCAGTCGCAGCCAACCCGGCTCCAGGGCACTGCCCACGCGGATGGGACCCGTGTCTTGGGTCCACTCCGCCTCCACCACTCGGGTCAGCATGGCCACCGCGGTGCTGGCAGCCCCGATGCGGGACGCAGGCTGCTTGAACCACAAGCTCCATGCGCCCCAGGCTGCGACGACCAGACAGGCTGCCAGGGCCAGCACTGGCATCAGTCTTGTTCTGGGGGTCGTTGTCCGCTCACCCGCATTGCGGGCCCCCTCGCCTTGAGCGGGGCAGGGGGATGAAGTGAGGGGGCATCCGTGGAGATCGAAGCTGTCATCGTGGTCCGGCGCTCGAGACTCGAACCTCCCACCGGCCAGCGGAGGAGGCATATCGTCAGCCAGCTTCTGAGAAAACAGATCCGGATCGGACGCCAGTCGAGCATGCAACTCCACTCGCATCAAGTATTCGTCGCGTGCGCGGGCGTTGCTTCGCAACAGCCCATTCAAGATGCGCATTGCGGCTTCCGTTGCCGTGCCGTGGCACACCGCCGCCACCACGCCGTCAAATTCTGGAGACGGGAAGGAGAGCTTCATGCCACCTCCGGTTGGGATTGCGTTTCCACGCAAAGTTGAAGCGCCTGCCGGATCCGTTGCAGCATTTTATAGGTCGCGGCCACGCTTCGCCCGGAACGTCCGGCCAGGGATTCGATGCCGGTGCGCTCGTAATAATAGCCCTTGACCAGGGAGCGATGATCGGCGGGCAGCTTTCCCAAACATCCTTCCAGGTATTTCAGCCGTCGCTCGAACCCGGGTTGCAACTCCTGCCGCCGCTGCGCCAACTCCTCGGCCAGACCGTGGTCCAGCAGGGCCTGCCAGCGTTGACGCCGCTCAATCCATTGCCGGGCCTTGTTCAGGGCAAATCGGCAGGCCCACGGAGTGAACGGCTGCGCCGGATTGTAGGCATCGAACTTCTCCCAAAGCGCCAATGCGGTCTGCTGCACAATGTCTTCAGCGTCCATGACGTTGGGCACCAAGGCCGCGACGTACCGGAAGATCTCCCGCTCGCTGCGCAGGAATAGCGAAAGGAACCGCTGTTGTGCAGCGTGGGATTCATCCAAAGGACGCTGTGAATTGGCCGACATGCTTCAATTACTACCAGTACTTCCGGCGAACCACGAGTTTTGGACACGAAATCAGGAGTTCCAGGATTTTCGAGCAGGCTCACAACACGACTGCCGTTTCTCCATCGCTCCCCGGGCGGCTACCCAAACCGAGGGCCCGGGGGGGAATTCAAGGGAAGAGGTTGCGCCTGTTTTGATTGAAACCTCGTGCAAGTGTGAGGGCAATCGCCATCGGCGGTTGTCCCGCATCAGGGCTGGAGCGAGATGGGACCCAGGCGATAGCGCCGCTGGCCGTCGTCGCCGTTGAGCGGCAGCGCGATGACCGGAGTGCCGTCGCGTTCGCCGACGGACACGAAGACATCGCAGGTGCCGGGCGCGGTTGCCGGGGCGATCAGGCCTGCGGTGAATCGGCTGCGGTGGTGGGTGACATGGGCCTGTCCCTTGGGAGCGGGCTTCAGGTCGCGCAGGTTGAAGCTTCCGTCGGCAAGCACGGCCACGATGCCGCCCTTGGGATTCTTGAGCGTCAGGGCCATGAAGCCGCCGGGATAACACGGAGCCACGCCGGCGTTGGCCCACTGGCTGTTCACCACAAAGGGCTTGCCGATCGTGGCGCGGCTGGGCCAGGAGATCTCCCGCAGTTGCAGCCGGTAGCCCAGGCGAAGGTTGATGTCGTCCACGGTCTTCCTGGTTTCGGCGAGCATCTCATGCGGCCACCAGTGAATGGTCAGGTAGCTTGCGTGGTAATCCTCAACCGCTTGGATCAGCCGCGAGCCATCGCCCCACGCGCCGCGCTTCTTGGACGGGCCATAGTGCTCATGCTCGACAATCACCGGGAGCGTGGGCCAGAACAGCCCGGCCATTTCGGCGTGATACCACGAGTTCGGCGGCGGCTGCACGCAGATGCTGTCGTCGCGCAGCGTGATGCCTTTCGAGCGCGCGTAATCCGTCAGCGGCTGATGTGCGCCCCTGGCTTGCGGGCCGGTGACGTCATCGAGGATGGCCAGCCGGGTGCGCTTGAAGTGTTTGAGGTGAAGATCGATGTGCTGGCGCACGATTTCGTCGGCGCGGTCCTGGGGAATTTGGCTGCTGCCGCCGGTATGGCCTTCGCCCCACATGCCATAGCTGCCGATGTCGAAAAAGGCCACCTGCGGCCGCCCGTCGTAACGGCCGGCCACCGCCTGCAGGAAATGGTCCAGCTTGGCCAGGAAGACCGGGTCCGCAAAGTCGGGGTCCCAGAAGTGGCCGTTGGGCGTCGGTCCCTTGCCCCAGTCGTAGAAGACGCCTTTGGCCCCGGCGTTCCTCACCCATTCGGGCGTGGCGAACCGGGTCCAGTTTTCGGAGCAGGTCAGGCGAAAGGCGACGCGCTTGCCCTTGGCGATCCAACGTTGCGCGGGCGTGTCGAGAATCGGCCAGTTGAACCCGCCCTCCTCCGGTTCAACGAACGCCCACGGGATCCGCAGATAGACGACGGACAGCCCGGGCCACTCGTCCGCGGTGTCCGCAGGCTCGAGCTGCGAGCCGTAGTTCTTCGGGACGTTCGAATAGAACATCAGCGTCCAGCCCATGTCCGGGTTCACCAGCGCGGCGCCATTGTCCCGGGGTTTGACGACCATCGGATCGGGCGGTGGCGGCTCGCTTGCGGCTCCGGCCGCCGCGGCAAGCGCAGCGGCGCCAAGCACGGACCAGGGGAACGGATGACGTGTTTTCATGGATCGAGTCATGTCGGGGCGAGTCTATCACGTTTGGCGCGAGGCGCCAGTCTTGCCATGCCTCGTTCCGGTGGCGGACACCGGCTGTTGGATTCCGCCCTTGGGTCAACAGATGTGGAGACGTGGAGAACGTCATCGGTTTGCGCTTGAAGGCCGGGCCACGGTTCAATTAGGCTGAAGCCGGAATTCCATGATTTGCCAATTGAAAACGACTCTCTTCGTTCTCGTGTCCTGCCTGTGTGCCGGTGGCGCCGGTGCGGCGGACCCGCCCAAGATCCCGCTCCAATGAAACACGTGCCGGTTCTCACGTTTCTGTCGGCGTTGCCTTGTGCGGCGGAGAACATACAGCCCGGCGTTGTGCGTGGAGACCGGACTGTTCGGACACGGGCAACTCAAAGCGACGGCATGGCCATGGCCGGCAAGGCCGGCATCAAGCGACATTGACATGAAGACTCGAAACCCAATCCCCAGCATACTGGCTGCCACGGCGCTATTGGCGCAGCCTGCCCTCCCGGCCGCTGACAGGCCGAACCCGGTTCAATTATCCAGGCCTGACGCGAACGCGCCCGACCCAACCAGGAAGGTCAAAGTATTCATCCTGATGGGCCAGTCCAACATGGTCGGGATGGGAGACCTCAGCGGGGGCAGTGTGGGGTGGGGGCCGGCTCTTCTGAAGCTGGCACTGTCGGTTTACGAGGGGGCCTACTCCGCCTCGGCCGATTATGACACGATGACGCCGGTCTCGACCACGGAATTGCCAGGCATTGGCGTGCTCAAACCCACCCCCGCCACCGGCGGACGCACCTGCGTGGTTCGGGGACAGATTCAGATGAAGACGGCGGCGGTGTGCGAGTTGAGTCCCGGCCACGCGGGTTCGTCCTACAACATCATGGTCATCGACGGAACCGAGGTCTATCGGAGAGAGGTTGGCAAGGAGCCGGTCCGAAAGCCATTCCGCTTCGAGGAGGGGAAAACCTATCCCTTCAGAGTGGTGTATCTGACCTCGGAACTCAACGGCGCCGGATGGTACCGGCGGATGGATGTTCCCGGAACCTTGGAGACCCTGGTCAAGGACCAGAAGAAGTATCCATTCCTGGTGGACGACCGCGGCGAATGGGCGGTGCGCAGGGACGTTTACTACTACGATGCCCGGACAAAACACGGCGGCTTCCTCAGCGCGACGGCGAACAACGGCAGGTCCATCGGACCGGAACTGGGCTTTGGTTTCGTGATGGGCCAACTGTTCGAGGAGCCGGTGCTCATCCTGAAGTCCTGCATTGGCAACCGCAGTCTCGGCTGGGACCTGCTGCCGCCGGGCAGCGAGCGCTATCAGGCGGAGGTCACCGAGCGCAGCGGCCAGAAGGTCACGAAAGTCTTCGCCGGCTACAGGGACCGGCCGGATTCCTGGGTCATGGACAGGAACCAGGGCTTGGCGACGAAGCCTCCCCCGTGGGTGGACAAGAAAACGGGGAAACCCGTCGATTGGTATGCGGGCAAACAGTATGACGACGACATGGCCAACGCGAAGGCCGCGCTTGCCAACCTCGCGAAGATTCACCCCGACTACCAGGGCCAGGGCCTCGAGATCGCCGGGTTTGTCTGGTGGCAGGGGCACAAGGATCATATGAACGCCGTCCACGCCGGCCGCTACGAACAGAACCTCGCCCGTCTCATCCCGTCCCTGCGCAAGGACTACAACGCCCCGAATGCCAAGTTCGTGCTCGCCACGGGCTGCGGCAACCCCGGCCGCACGGGCTTGGGGCTGCAGGTGGCCGAGGCGCAACTGGCCATTGCCGATGCCAGGAAGCATCCCGAGTTCGCCGGCAACGTGAGCGCGGTGGATTCGCGCGACCTGTGGCGGGAAGCGGATGTGTCGCCAAAGAACCAGGGCTATCACTACAACCGGAATGCCGAGACATTCCTGGAGGTCGGTCTGAGGCTGGGCGGGGCCATGGCGGAACTGCTTGGGAAGTTTTAGCCCGCATTTCTCAGTGCGCCGTGAGAAATGCAGGTTAGCAAGGTCATGAGGCAAGGCCGGGCCGCAAACGCCAACAAGGCCTCGACCCGGTTGGTGCCGTTTTGCTGGCGCAGACGGGGGAGCGTTGGTATAAGCACAAACCGCAACGTTATGAAGACACCAGTCCTGCTTTTCCTGGCATGGGGGGCCTTGGCCACGGGCATCTTGGCGGCCTCCGACCGGGACCTCGAAACCGGTTTCCGCCAGCCGCCCGCCTCGGCCCGACCGTGGGTCTATTGGTTCCCGCTCGACGGCAACATCACGAGCAACGGCATCACGCTCGATCTCGAAGCCATGAGGCGCGTGGGCATCGGCGGCGTGCTCTACATGGAGACGGACCAGGGCGCGCCGCCCGGGCCGGCCAAGTTCGCCGGGCCGCTTTGGCGGGATCTGTTCAAGCACCTCTGCGCCGAGGCGGACCGTCTTGGCCTCGAAGTGAATATGAACAACGACGCCGGCTGGTGCGGCAGCGGCGGGCCGTGGATCACGCCGGAGCTGTCCATGCAGCGCGTCGTGTGGGCGGAGACGAACGTCACCGGCCCGAGGCGCTTCGACGCCGTCCTCCCCCAGGCCAAGCCCGTGAGGGATTTCTATCGCGACATCGCCGTGTTCGCCTTTCCCACCCCGGCAAGCAACCACGTCATTCCGCATCTGCGCGGCAAGTCGGCCCACACGACGGAGGAGATTCCGTTGCGCGCGGCGTTTCCGAAGCTGACGGCCGAGGCGGTTGTGCCGCGGGACCGATGGGTGAATGTCACGTCGAAGCTGGGTCGGGATGGACGACTCTCGTGGGACGTGCCCGCCGGCTCGTGGACGCTGTTGCGCCTCGGCCACACGACCACGGGCAAGGACAATCATCCCGCGCCGGTCGACGGCCGCGGACTCGAGTGCGACAAGCTCAGCAAGCAAGCGGCGGAGGCGCACTTTGCCGGGCTGATGGGCAAGATCATTGCCGACAACCAAGGGCGCGTGGGCGAAACACGAACGCTCGTGTCCACGCACATCGACAGCTGGGAGGTGGGTTCGCAGAACTGGACGCCGAAATTCCGCGAGGAGTTTCGGAGGCTGCGCGGCTACGATGTCCTGCCCTACCTGCCGGTGATGAGCGGGCGCGTGGTGGACAGCCTCGAGGTTTCGGAGCGGTTTCTCTGGGACGTGCGCATGACCGTGAACGAACTGTTGCTTGCGAACTACGCCGGGCACTTCCGCACGATGGCGCACCGGCACGGGATGCGGTTGTCCATCGAGGCCTACGGTTCGCCGACCGACAACCTGGCCTACGCGGGACGTTGTGACGAGCCGATGGGCGAGTTCTGGTCCTGGTCCAGGTTCGGCGCGGCCTCCAGTTGCACGGAGATGGCCTCGGCCGCCCACGTGTATGGCAAGCCCATCCTCGGCGCGGAAGCCTTCACGGCAACCGATGCGGAGCGATGGCTTGGGCATCCGGGGAACATCAAGGACCTCGGCGACTGGGCGTTCTGTGAAGGCATCAACCGGTTCGTCTTCCACCGTTACGCGCTCCAACCGTGGCCTGACGCGCGCCCGGGGATGTCGATGGGGCCCTGGGGCCTGCACTACGAGCGCGGGCAAACCTGGTGGGAACCGTCACGCGCCTGGCACGCGTATCTTGCGCGCTGCCAGTTCATGCTGCAGCAAGGGCTGTTCGTCGCCGATCTCTGCTTCCTGGCGCCGGAGAACTCCCCGCGCGAGTTCAAGTCCCCCGTGAAATCCGGCCACCACCGTCCCGGCTACAACTTCGACGGCTGCCCGCCGGAGGTCGTGCTCACGCGCATGAAGGTGAAGAACGGCCGCCTCGTGCTGCCGGACGGCATGAGCTACCGGATGCTCGTGCTGCCGCGGGTGCCCACGATGACGCCGCGACTGCTGGGCAAGATTCGCGACCTGGTGCGCGACGGCGCCACCATCGTCGGCGCGCCTCCCGTGAAGTCCCCGAGCCTGAGCGGGTTTCCGAAATGTGACGACGAGGTGAGGAAACTGGCCACGGAGCTGTGGGGTGCGATGGCCGTCCCGGGTTCAGCCGGCGCGGCGTCCGAACCGCCTGAACGTGGGACAACCCAGACCGAGCGCCGCGTTGGCAAAGGCCGTGTGATCTGGGGGGGCGAGTTTCGGCCTTACGACGTTGCCTCGGCCGACCAGGCTGACCCGTTGCGCGGGGCAAAATGGATCTGGCGGAAAGAAGGCCACCCGGCCCGCTCGGCGCCACCGGGCAAGCGCTTCTTCCGCAAGACGGTGAACGCGGAGGGCGCGATCCAGTCCGCCCGGCTCACGATGACGGCGGACAATGCCTTCGAGTGCTGGGTCAACGGCCGGCGCGTCGGTTCGGGGGACACATTCCAGCGCAGTTACACGATGAACGTGACCTCTTCGCTGAAGCCCGGCGCAAATCGCATCGCCGTGGCTGCCGTGAACGCAACCGACTCCCCCAACCCGGCCGGCTTGATCGGCCGCCTCACCATCAAATACCGCGACGGCCGCACGCAGGGAATTCCCACGGACGCCACCTGGGAAGCCGCCTCCACCGTGAAGGGCCCATGGACAACCGACGCCGCCGCGACCGCCGGCTGGGCCGCCGCGCTGGAGCTCGGTCCGCTCGGCATGGAACCGTGGGGCGACGTCGAGCAGTCCCTGCCGTCCTCGGACCCCACCCCCGACATCAACATCCTTTGCCGCATGCTGGCGCAGATGGGCGTGCCGCCGGACTTCGCCGCGCAGGGGCGCAGCGGGCCTTCAACGGCTCTTCGCCACATCCACAAGCGTGTGGGCGACGCGGACGTCTATTTTCTCGCGAACAAAAACCTGCAACCGGAGACGGCGCTGTGCTCGTTCCGCGTGCAGGGCAGGCGTCCCGAATTGTGGTGGCCGGAGACGGGGCGCACGGTGCGGGTAGCGATCTACCAGGAGGCGGAGGGTTGCACACGCCTGCCCATCGAACTCCAGTCCCAAGAATCGGTTTTCGTCGTCTTTCGACACGCCGGCCAGCCGGAACGCGACCGCATCGTGAGCGTGAGCCGCGATGGAGAGACCGTCATGGACCTCGCCTGGCAAGCCCGGCAGGACCCCGCGTCCGACAACAACGCCGGCGTAACCAACAGCTTCACCATGGCGGTCTGGGCGAAACCCGAAGCCGACACCGAGTTGCCGCCCGAGACGAACTCCGGCGTGGTCGGATTCGGTCCCGGACGCAACGACGCGCTTTTCCCGCCCCCGGGGCACGAAGTGTATGCCGACGAGTCCCACGCTGGCGCGGGCCTGGCCATCGGGCGCAACGGCGTGGCCGTGTTCGAGCACAGCGCGGATTACTTCGCGCCGGTGCTGGTGTTCGCCGGGCCGATCACGAATTGGACCCACGTCGCCGTGGTCTATCGCGGCGGCGAGCCCAGCCTCTTTCTGGACGGCAAGCTTGTCCGCAAGGGTCTGAAGAGCCAGTTCATCGTGCACCCCGGCGCAGGCGTGCGGCACGGACGCAGCGTCGCGCCGTTCAAGGGTCAGTTGGGGGCGTTCGAACCATTGGACCGTGCGCTCGACGCCACCGACCTGGCTCGGCTGATCCCAGCCATGCCCCGACCTGCCAGCCGTCTCCACACCGGCGCTCTCGAACTGACGGACACGGCGGACGGCGCCATCGAGGCCAGGGTGTCGGAGCCTGGCACCTACGTCCTGAGCAGCGCAGGCGGACAAACGCGCCACTTCACTGTGAAGTCGCTGCCTGCGCCGCAGGAAATCGCCGGTCCTTGGGAGGTGCGCTTCGACCCGAAATGGGGCGGGCCGGCGCAGCCCGTCATCTTCGCCACACTGGATGACTGGTCCAGGCGCCCCGAGGACGGCATCCGTTACTACTCCGGGGCGGCGGTTTACCGGACGACGTTTTCCCTCCGCGTTCCACCCTCAACCCTGCACCGCCTCTTCCTGGACCTTGGGCAGGTGGCGGTCATGGCGGAGGTGAATCTCAACGGCAAAGACCTCGGCATCCTCTGGAAAGCGCCTTACCGCGTGGATGTGACGGACGCGCTCAAGTCGGGCGACAACAGTCTGGAAGTGAAGGTCGTCAACCTCTGGATCAACCGCCAGATCGGCGATGAACAGTTGCCCGAAGACAGCGAGCGCAATCCCAACGGCACGCTCAAGGCCTGGCCCCAGTGGCTGCAGGAAGGCAAGCCAAGTCCGACCGGCCGCTACACGTTCACCAGCTGGCGGCTGTGGAAGAAAAACGACCGGCTGGCCGAGTCTGGACTGCTCGGGCCGGTCCGGCTGCACACCGCCGAGAGGGTCGTGCTCAAGGAGCCCGGCTGACCATCGCCCAATCATCCTGGTTGACGCGAACCACGAAGAAATCCTGGCGAGAGCCCCCATCTCCGCCGCGGCGGCGGAGCTTTCTGGGTTCAGAAACTGGGACGGCCATCGGACGTTCAGCGCCGAACCTCGAACATCGAGGTGCTGGAGATTCCGGTTCTGCCTGATTGCCGGAAAACAAGGGGATGTCAGCGCCGCACGGTGAGGACCTGCCAGGGTGTGGCCCGCGGTTGGCCCAGCGTCAGCGACCAGTCTCGACCCGCGCGGGTCAGGACCGTTGCCGGGCCCATCGGTTCGCCCGCGGCGTCGAGCGGTTGCGCGACCAACTCGCGGGCGGCCTCCAATCCGCGAAGGAACACCCGGCCGGCGACCGGTTCAATACGCGCCGGCGCCTTGCCCCACGTCTCCAGCGAGGTGCGTTTCTCGTTCCACACCATGCCGGAGTTTGCCACGCGCGCCGTGGCCGTCAGCAACAGCCGGCCCGCCGAAGCGACGGGCTGGTTGTCCAGCGCGTTGAGCGTCAAGGCGCAGAAGGGTGTCTGGATTTCGGCGCGCAGGTTTCGGGTCTGTGCGCCGGTGTTGGCTAAATACCCGACCAGGGCCTGGGAGCGCGGCGTATCCACGATCACGCGACCGGCGCCCTTGCCGCCTGCGAACCAAGCCAGTTCCCCGGTATCCGATTCGATGGGATGGGCTGGCACGGTCTCGAAGGCGCCGGTGGGCGGTCCGTCAAACGACGCCACCCGGACCGCGTGTTGCAGCGGCAGGGCGAGCGGGAAGCCCGGGGTGAAGTAGGGGCCTTCCTTCCACGGCAGGCGCAGACTTTCGACCACCTGTTCGCGGCTGTAGGTGCGGGTCACCGTGCGTTGGGCGGGCCGGACATCGCCGCGCAGGAAGAGGAGCGCTCCGGCCGCAAGCTGGCTCATTTTGACCGGGTCGTTGGCGAAGTCGAAGTGCCCCAGGGCAAAGTCCGGGACCCTGGTGGCATCCTCGTGGGCGAGCGTGTACCAGAAAACCCCGTCCCAATCCTGCAGGGCCGCATAGGCCGCAAGCACCGGCACGCCCTCGCACGCGTATTCGCTGGGGAAGGGATGGTTGACTTCGGAGACGGTGTAGGGTTTGCCGGCGACGGCCGTGCGCGAAAGCTGGACTGGCGTCGAGCGCTGCGGATCGTCGACCATCGGCGTATTGGCGAGGGTGAAGCCGGTGCGCCGGCCGGACTTCGGGTCGGTGGTGTAGTTCGGGTGTTGCCAATAGACATGGCCGTCGACGATGTCGAGCTGGGCCATGGACGACGTGAGCGGATAGCCGGACATGCCGTGGCCGTGGTCGCTGTTGGCGATGAGCAGGCTTCTCACGCCGAGGTCCTCGCGCAGGAACTTCGCCATCTCGCGGTAGAAGGCGCTTTCGATTTCCATGTAGAACGCCGCCTCCGTTTGAAAGCGCTCCGAGCTGGCCTTGGCGAACTGTTCCTTGCGCAGTCGCGGGACCAAGGCGCCCGCGGCCACGCCGGTTTCGGACCGGATTCGGGCCAGGGTTTCGGGAGGGACGCGTCGCGGCAGCCAGTCATTGAACTTCCGGGTGAGCGCTTCCGCGTAGCTGGGTGGGATGTCGTGCCAGGTGCCAATGGCCTTGGTCCTCCGGGTGCCAAGGAGGCGGTTTTGCACCCAGGCTTCGACCAGCGAGTTTTCGTTCAGGAACTCGACCACCGCCACCGCGGGTTCCTCCCGGTAGGCACGGCCGGTGCAAGCGTTCGTGTGGGTGAGCAACTGCCGCGCGTATTCGCGCTGCAACTCGATCAGCCGCTCGTCGAAATAGGTCGCCCCTTTGCCAATGCCAAGCAGTTCCGCGTCGCGAACGCCATCGCCCGGCTTGTAGGTGCGATACACATTCAGATTCAGGTCCGTGTAGATGCCGCGCTGCTTCAGCTCGAACACGAACCGGTCGAGCCGCTCGAGGGCCAGGGGATCGAGGGCCCGCGTGTCCGGGCGGTTGCGGGGGATGAGGGCGCCGAGGCGGTCGAGGAAATGGAAGCGCACGCAATTGATGCCGCGCTGCGCGAGACCGGCGGCGATGGTGGGCGCCGCCTGCGTCGGCGGCAACGCGCCGTTCGCCGTCACGTTGATCCCCCAGATGCGAAAGCGCGAGCCGTCCGCATGGACCAAGTGCCCGTCCCGCACCCGCACAAAGCCATCCCGCCCCGCCGGCGCGCGGAGCAGGAACGAGACATCGGCAGGGGCGTCGATCTTGTCCTTCCACGCCACCGGGAAGGCCGGCCACGCGTCGTTCGCCTCCAGGCGCGCAGGGTGGAGCAATGCGAACAACATGGCCGTGAACGTGAGGTTAATCGAAAACGCCGCGGGTTTCATGGGTGCGAGGTTATACGCCCGCCGCCGTCCAAGCCCATCCAAATCCGCCCCCACGCGTCGGAGCTGAGCGACAGTTGGAGGGGGCCGCGCGATGGCGCAAGGCCATGAGCGCTCCGGGGCCGGCCTTGGCGAACTGTTCCTTGAGCCGTCGCGGGACTTCAGGCGAGGAAGCGGTTGGCGCGGCTCATGTGTTCGCGCGGATTGCAGAGCATGCGGCCGTCTAGTCGCTTTCGATCAGCCTGACCATGGCGCGGCCCATCGCTTCGCCGATGAGGTAATAGGTTTCGGCGTTCGAGTTCCAGTGATAGCCCTGGCCGCTGGGGGACTGGTCCGGGGGCCGCCAAAACGCGCGGGTGCCCACAAACGCCACGTTGCCCTTGAATGCTTCATGCTCCGCCACGGCCGCCTGGGCCTTCATCAGCGAAAGCGCGCGCGGGTGTTTCTCCTCGGGGCCGCTCATGCCGGTTTCGGCGATGACGAATGGCAGGGCGGGTGCGCCGAGGTCGTGGCGGATGTCGCGGATGAAGTGGACGAGGTTGGTTTCGTATTCGGCGTTGAACGTGTTGTTGATGCGGTCGTTCCAACCCTGGTGCCAGCCGAACCCGGCCAGCGCGTAACGCCCGTTGCTGCCGGGCACAAGGTCCCGGAGGCTGGCCAGGGCGGTCTTGGTGAGGGCCAGGGTCTCGCGATAGTATTTGCCGATGATCGCCGGGTTCTGCGCGATGGCGGCGTCGGCCTTTTCGCCGAGGGAATAGGGCGGCTTGCCCGCGCTGGGCGGGCGGAAATCCACGGCGAGGCTTTTGCCGCCCCAGGCGCACTTGATGAGCAGCACCGGTTCGTGCAACGCGTCGCCCAACACCCAGCCAAAGCCGAGTTCGGGACCGATTGTTTCGTCTTTTCGAGCCCCAAACCCGACAGTGAGGGGCCCTTTGCGCTCCAGATAGGCGATCCACACGTCGTCGCGGGCGCGCCACTGCCCGGCCGCGTCCACCAGATGCGCGAAGCGTTTCGCGGTGGCGGCATCCTTCACGAGAAATTCGAGCGAGCCTTTCCCGCCGTGGCGGTTGGGGTCGGCCTTGATCCGGCCCGCGCCTTCCATGTTGGATTGTCCGGCGAGGATGAAGACCCGCACCGGCTTTGGGGCTGGCGCAACGGCACCGACGCCCTCGGGGCCGCGTTCAGGCGGGGCTGGGGCGGGTTCACGGTTTTTGGCGGCGGCGCCGGAGTGCAGCGCACCGAGCAGCAGGACGGTGAGGATGAGGAGTTTCATAGTGGGATGTTCTTGGAAAGGTTGACTTCAGAAATCCCAGCGCCGCGTTCGGCCGCCGGAGGCCAGTTCGATCCAGCCCAGCATCTGCGGAGGAGCGCCGGGATCAGCGGCGGAGGGGGCGGGGGACTTTGCGGGCCGGGCTTGGCGTCGCGGCTTCGGTTTGCCTTCGTCTTCGGGATGGTCCTTTGCCGGATCGAAGGCGGGATTGGGGATGGGGACCACGGCTTGGGTTTCGTTGAGGAAATGCTCGATGAGCGCGTCGAGTTCGCGCACCTGTTCGGGATGCTGCGCGGCGAGGTTGTTCTTCTCCCCGAGATCCTCGCGGAGATTGAAGAGCAGGTGGCGGTGCGCGCCGTGGTCGCCGCCGTGGAAGATGCGGATGAGTTTCCAATCGCCGCGATGCACGGAGACGGCGGGGGGCAGCCAGTCGGGCACAGGCGGATTGTGCGGGAAGTATTGGAAGGCGGCGCCGCGCTCGAGCGGTCTGCCTCGCAGCGCAGGGAGAATGCTTGTGCCGTCGAAGCGTTGTCCGGCCGCTGGTTTGAGCGCGAGAGCTTCCAGCAGGGTCGGGTAGTAGTCTTCGCTTTGGACCATGGCGTCGCTGCGAGAACCGGGCTGGGTGATGCCGGGCATCACGATGATGCAGGGCACGCGCGTGCCGCCCTCGAACAGGGTTGCCTTGCCGCCGCGCAGCGGGGCTAAGGCCGGTGAGGATGGCCGAGCGGGTGGGGGAGCAGAGCGGGCTGGCGGAGTAGGCGCGGCTGAACGTCATGCCGCGCCCGGCCAGCCGCTCGAGGTTGGGTGTCTGGTAAAACTTCGTATGTCCGTAGGGCGTCGTGTCGGCCCAGCCGAGGTCGTCGGCGAGGATGAACAGGAGGTTGGGTTTGGACCCTGCCGCTGCGGATCCGCAGGGAGGAAGAAGGGCCCACAGGGTGAGGAAGGAAGCGAGTGCTTTCATGGTTTTGGCATTGGCCCATCACGGGAAGCGGCGATCTCAATACGGAGCCTTCACGAGGCGGGGGCTGAGCGGCGTGCAATCAGGCGTTGGGCGGAGGCCGGTCCCACGCCACGACCTTCCTGGCCACGTTCTGCCCGCAGAGCACCACCATCGGCATGCCGCCCCCGGGATTCACCGAGCCGCCCACGAAGAAGAGGTTCGGGTATTTTGTGCTTTGTTTGGGGGCCTTGAAGGCGAGGTTTTTGAACCGGTCACTGACGACGCCGTAGATGGAGCCCCGGTTCGAGTAGTATTGCTCGCGGATGTCCAGCGGCGTCCAGCAATGCTCGAAGACGATGTGCTTGCGCAGGTCGCGCAGGCCCATGCGCTCCAGTTTGTCCACGACGCGCTCCTTGAACGCGAGGTAGTCGGCGCGGGTGAGCGGGTGGTCGTCGTCAATGTGGGGAATGTGGGGCAGGATCTTGAGGCCATCGCAGCCGGGCGGCGCGACGGTGGGGTCGGTGCGCGAGGCGCAGACAAGGTAGATCGTGGGGTCGGGCGGCAACTGGCGTTTGCGGAAGACGGTGTGGAAGTGCTCTTTCTGGTTGCCGGAGAACAGGAAGTTGTGGTGGGCGAGTTGCGGGTACTGGCAGTCGAGGCCGAGTTCGAGCACGAGGCCGGAACAGGCCGGCTCGAACCTGGCCAGCGAGCGCAGGAACGCCTCGTCTTCGCGGAGCAAGGTCGTGCACGCGGGAATGACCTCCATGTTGGACACGAGGATGTCGGCGGCGTGGAACTGGCCGTCCCGGGTGACGATGCCGGTGACGCGGCGGCCGTCCTTGCGGATTTCGGTGACTTCGCTCTCGAGCTTGACGGTGACGCCGAGTTCGTCCATGAGCCGCTGCAGGCCGAGGGCGATGCCGTAGAGGCCGCCGTCCACATACCAGAGGTCGTGGCGGAACTGGATCGTGGGCAGGCAGTTCATGAACGCCGGCGCGTGGTAGGCCGACGAGCCGACATACTTGATGAAGTAGTCGAAGATGTCCTGCATGGGTCGGGTCTTGAGGAAGCGCTTCACGCCGCCGTGCATCGTGCGGAACAGATCGAACTGGAGAAACTTCCCGAGGCCGTAGAACCGGCGGAAATCGCCTGCGGTGTCCAGGCCCTGCTCGAAATAGCCCGCATTGACCAGGTCGTAAAGACGTCCGGAGTATTCGAGGAAACGCTGCACATGGGCCGGGTCTTCGCCGGCTTTTCGGGCCTCCTCGGCCATGCGATCGGGTTCGGGATACAGATCCACGACCGTGCCGTCCTCAAAGAAGTTGCGCCAATGCGGCCGCAGCGTGCGCATGGGGATGTAGTCCTTCATCTTCTTCCCGCTGCGTTCGAACAGCCGCTCGAAGAGATGCGGCAGCGTGAGGATGGACGGTCCGAGGTCGAAGGTGTAACCGCGCGCCTTCAGCACGTTCAGCTTGCCGCCGATCCGGGCGTTCTTCTCGTGGAGGGTGACCTCGTAGCCTTCCTGCCGCAGCGAGATGGCCGCGGACAATCCGCCCAGGCCCGAGCCGATGACGATGACTTGTTTTCTGTTCATGCTGCCGTTGGAGTTGGCATCCGCGCCTGCGGCTTGCCGGGGTGTTAGGAGGGCAGGTTTTTGCCGGTGCTGGTGACGGTGAGTTTGCCGTGTTTGACGCCCTTGGCGGCGATGAGTTCGTCGGCGATGCGTTTGATGACGGCGGCTTTGCCGCGGACGGCGAGGAGTTCGAGGCAATTATGGGGGTCGAGGTGGACGTGGAGGGTGGCGATGATGACGTGGTGGTGGTTGTGCTGGATGTCGGTGAGGGCGGTTTGGACGTGCTGGGTGTGGTGGTCGTAGAGGAGCGTGATGGTGCCGGCAATTTCCTCGTCGCCGTATTTCTGGCGATGCTCGATCACGTGCGCGCGGATCATGTCGGCCACGGCCCGGGACCGGTTGTCGTAGCCTTTCTCGCGGGTCATGCGCTCCAACTGGGCGGCCAGACCGCTCGGCAAGGAGATGCTGAACCGAGCCACGCCTTTGCCGCGATGTGTTGTCATGCGCGCCACACTACCAGATCGGACGCCGCCGTCAATGGACGGCCGGGGCGGTTCCGCGCGGCGGCGCGCGCGGCGGTTTCTTGCAGACGCGCTTTGCGTTGCTAGGGAGGGGCGCGGCTGCCGGAGGATCCGGGGGCGTCGAGGATGTACTTGGGATCGAGGATTTCGACCGCGGCGTCCTTTTTGACGCGGGCGAAGAATTCGGGCAAAATTCTCTGGGCTTCCTGCCGGGCAAGGTAATCTCGGATGCCGGGGGCGGCTTTGTCGAACGCGACTTTTCTCGCGGGGATGCGTTCGAGGAGCTTGATGATGTGGAGGCCGAAGGGGGTGACGACGACATCGCTGATCTGGTTGGTGCGCATGGAGAAGGCGGCGGCTTTGAATTCGGGGACGAAGGCGTCCTGGCGGGTGAAGGTGTATTCGCCCTTGGTGGTGGAGAGGGCCCTGTCTTCCGAGTGTTCAAGCACGAGCCGGGCAAAATCCTCGCCGCTCCGGGCCCGGGCGAGGAGGCGGTCCATTTTCTGGCGTTTGGCGCGGATCTGGGCTTCGGGCAGGTCGAGGTCGGTGTCGCGGTCCTTGGTCAGGGCGAAGATGTGTTGCACGCGGACGCGTTCGGGCTCTTCGAGCCCCTCGAGGTTGGTCGTGCGGACTTTTTCGATTTGCTCGCTGGCGGCGGTGAGCTGGTTGAGGGGAGTATCCGGCGTGCGGGCCATTCTCTCGACGGCTTCCTGCATCATGCGCACGCGGACATCGGTGCCGGTGTCGTAAAACTCGCGCACCTGGGCGTCGGGGATGACGATGGTGGATTTGAGTTGGCGATCGATGACGGCATCGGCCAGGGCCTGTTCCTCGAGGCGGCGGTAGAACCCGCTGGGGGAAAGGCCGAGCGCCTTGAGGCGGCGCTCGAACGCCTCCTGGGAACTGAACTCCTTGCGCACCTCCGCAGTCAGCTGCTGCGCGATCTCACGGCCGCGTTTCCGGTCCTCCTCGGAAGCCCGGAGATTCATGAGCTTGTTGAGGATGAGGCTGTCGAGCAGTTGGGCCTCGCGCAACTGGCGCAATCCTTCCGGAATGGTCTGGCGCCGCACAGCCAGGTTGGCCTTCAAGGCAACAAACGCCTGATCCACCTGGCTGCGCCTGACTTCGAAGCCCTGCCCGCGCGCCACGACCGGGTCGTCAAACAACGGCTCCGGCGTGCCGCCCGAGGCCGGGCCGGCGGCCCCGGCGGCGCGGGCGTCGGACCCGTTGCAGGCCAGCACGAGAACAACGGCGGCGAGCAGGCGCGGCCGCGTGAGGAACCCGGGAGCGAGAATCGGCATGGGGGGCGCGTCGGATGGGGTGCGGGTGGGAGGGTCAGAGCCTGGCGACGCGGACATTGCGGATGTCGGGGTCGGCCTGGACTTCGGCGAGGAGGGCGGCGGTGGGGGGGGTGTCGAGGTTCAAGACGGTGAGGGCCTGGCCGCCGGCGCTGTCGCGGTGGAGGCTCATGCTGGCGATGTTGACGGCGTGTTTGGCCATGAGGGTGCCGAGGTGGCCCACGATGCCGGGGCGGTCCTTGTTGTTGAGCAGCAACAGCACGCCCTCGGGCACAATCTCGACCGGCTGCCCCATCAGCCGGACGATGCGGGGCTGGTGCTTCTTGCCAAGCACGGTGCCGCCGGCCGAGGTGCGCTGCTCGCCGGAGTAGGCGGCGATGTGCAGCCACTCGTTGTAGTCGGTTTCCTGGTTGGACTTCACCTCCTCCACAAGCAGCCCCAGCGTGTTGGCCAGCGCGCGCACATTGACCTGGTTGACATCCTGGCCTCCGGCCGATTGGAGGAACCCCACCAGCACGGCGCGCGTGACCGGATCGGTCGGCAGCTCGGTGGCCCTGCCGCCGTAGGTGATCACCAGACGGTCGTTGCGCTTCGAGGAAATCTGCGCCACAAGCCGGCCCAGCTTCCCCCCGAGGATGAGAAACGGTTTCACGGTTTCATACGCCTTGGCGTCGAGATTCGGCAGGTTGACCGCGTTGTGCACCGTGCCCGTGACGAGATAATCCGTGATCGCCTCGGCAACTTCGATCCCCACATTATCCTGCGCCTCGGCGGTGCTGGCCCCAAGGTGGGGGGTCATGATGATCTCGGGCACGGCCCGCAGGGGCGAATCCTGCGCCAGCGGCTCTTTCATGTAGACGTCGAGGGCGGCTCCGGCGACTTTGCCCTGCTGGATGGCCGCGATCAGGTCCTCCTCGTTGACAATGCCCCCGCGAGCGCAGTTGATCACCCGCACCCCCGGCTTCATCCTGGCAAACGCCTCCGCGTCAAGCATGTCCTTGGTCTCCTCGCTCAACGGCATGTGCACGGTGATGAAATCCGCGCGGCCGAACACCTCGTCCAGGCGCTCGGCCAGCTCCACGTGGAGCGCCTTGGCGCGCGAGAGCGACAGGTACGGGTCGTAGGCGATCACGTGCATGCCGAACGCCATGGCGCGCCGGGCCACCTCCGTGCCGATGCGGCCCATGCCCAGAACGCCCAGGCTCTTGCCGTGAAGCTCCGTCCCCTTGAAGCTCTTCTTGTCCCATTGCCCGGCCTTCATCGAGGCGTGCGCCTGCGGAATCTTGCGGGCCAGCGCCATGAGCATCGAAAAACTCAGTTCGGCGGTGGAAATCGTGTTCCCGCTCGGCGTGTTCATCACCACTATCCCCCGCTGCGTCGCCGCGTCCACATCCACGTTGTCCACCCCAACCCCCGCACGCCCCACCACCTTCAATCGCAGCGCCGCCTCGATCACCTTGCGCGTCACCTTCGTCTCCGATCGCACCACCATCGCGTCCACATCCCCAACCTTCCCCACCAGCTCCGCCTCGGGCAGACGCCTGTCCAGCACCTCCACCTGGAAATCCTCCCGCCTCCGAAACAAAGCCACGCCCTTCGACGAAACCGGATCGCACACCAGTATCTTCATAAATAAAGACGTACGTTAGAAGAACGCCGGCCGCAGGTCAAATCCTCATCGCGCGTCCCAGGCTGTCCTCATCGCGCCAGCCGCCCCGGCGCGTCGCACAACCGCTCTGCCGCCGGAAGGCTGTGACGGAATCGGCGGGTTTTGCCCCCGCCGTCGCAGGCGGGAACGCCGCTGTCGTTCCTGGAGGGCCCGGGGGCCGCCCGGCCCGCGGCCATCCCGGGCCCGGCGGCTGGCATCGTCAGGCCACGACCTCGAGGTTGTCGGCGGCCGCATGGTCGAGTTCCTTGAAGCTGCGGCGCAGCTTGAGGAGCGCCTCGTTTTGAAGCTGCCGAATCCGCTCCCGCGTCAGGCCGAACTTCCGCCCGATTTCCTCGAGCGTGGTCTCCGGAGTGCCCTCCAGTCCGAACCGCAGCCGGAGGATGGCGGCTTCGCGGGGTGCGAGGTCCTTGACCAGTTCGCGGACGATTTCAAGGTTGGTTTTGTCGTCGAGCTCCTGGCTGGGCATGACAGCGGCCTCGTCTTCAACCACTTCGCCCAGGCGGCTGGTGTCCTCGCCGCCGATCGCCGCGTCCAGGGAGGCGGGGCGCAGGGAGGCAATGTTCAGCTCCGAGACCCGACGCAGGGACATGCCCATCTCCTGGGCGAGTTCGAGTTCGTTGGGCTCACGGCCAAGTTCCTCGGCCAGCTTCATCGCGGTGCGGCGCATCCGGTAGAGCGTGTCGGCCGCGTTGACCGGAAGACGGATGGTCTTGGACTGGTCCGCCAGGGCGCGTCGCATGGATTGCTTGATCCACAGGGAGGCGTACGTGGAGAACTTCGCGCCCTTGGCGGGGTTGAAGCGCTCGACGGCCTTCATCAGGCCGATGTTGCCCTCGTTGATCAGGTCCAGCAGGGGCATGCCGCAGTGCTCATACTCGCGCGCAATGTGCACCACCAAACGCAGGTTCGCCCGAATCATCTGGTCGCGTGCCGCCTCGTCTCCACGACGGATCCGCGCCGCCAGGGCGTTCTCCTCGGCGAGGGTTAACAGGGGCACCTGCCCGATTTCGCGGAGGTAGAGGCTGAACGCGCTGCTGGGCTCGGCGGGATCGCGCTCGAGGGGTTCGGCAGTCGCGGGCGCGATCATTCGCACATGGGGCAGTCGAACCGTCGGCGGAGTCAAATGCCGGGTGCGCACATCGGTTCGGGGGCGCGGGGCGCGCCCGCGTCGGCGTCGTGGGACTTGGCGGTTCAAGGTTTTTGCATGCATGCGATGTCTCGTGCTAATTGGCAGACCACTGTGGACCGCGGCAAAAGATTGCACATGGACAGCATTTTTGTCAACATTACGTTTATGTTACTTTTCGCATTTGGTCCGTATTGCGTGATGACATTAGGTGCGGCATTCTTGGGGTGAAGGACTATTGGATATGCGAAAAAACTCGATTCCACACGTTGACTGCTGCTGTAAAACTCAAGGGTATAACGAGTTGGGTAAACAATTTTGTTGTTGCAATCCGTCAAATTTATGTCTAATATTTGATCACTTTGGAACATTTGCATTGCATGAAGGTGGTCACCCGGCGAACCGGGCTCAGCCCGCACCTCATCCGCATCTGGGAGCGGCGTCATCATGCGGTCTCCCCGTGCCGCAGCCGGACCAACCGCCGGTTGTACAGCGACGGGGATGTGACGCGGCTCATGCTGCTGCACCAGGCGACCCGCGCCGGGCACAGCATCGGTCAGATCGCCCGCCTCACCGAGGAGGAACTCCGCCAGTTGGTGGAGCAGGACGGCGGACTGCCGCGTCGCGAGGCGGAACCGGCGCCCGCAGCAGCCGGGCAGGAGTCGGGTCGGGACCACCAGGGAGAAGTGCTGGCGGCGATTCGGAGTTTGGACGGGGCGCAGCTGGAGCGCGCGTTGAACCGGGCGACGGCGGAGCTGGGGCAGGTGGCGGTGCTTACCCAGGTGGTGGTGCCTCTGGTGCATCGGATCGGGGAGCTGTGGCAGGAAGGCGTCCTCAAAGTGGCGCATGAACACGTGGCCACCGCGGCGCTGCGCACTTTTCTGGGCAACCTCGGCCGGCCCCGTCCGTTGCCAGGTTGTGCGCCCCGCCTGCTGGTGACCACGCCGCCAGGGCAGGTCCACGAATTGGGGGCGATGCTGGCGGTGGTGGCGGCGGGCAATGTTGGCTGGCGGGTCACGTACCTGGGGCCGAGCCTGCCGGCGGAGGAGGTGGCCGGCGCCGCCCTCCAGCATGCCGCTCGGGCCGTCGCGGTGAGCATTGTGTATCCCGAGGACGATCCCGACCTGGGGGCCGAGCTGATGCGGCTGCGGCAGTTGCTGCCGGCGGAGGTGGTGCTGCTGGCGGGAGGGCGGGCTGCGGGCGCTTATGCGCATGTGCTCGGGCAGATTGGGGCGATCCGGCTGGAAAACCTCGCCGATTTCCAGGCGCAGCTGGCAGCCATCCGACACGCGGGCGGAGGGAGGGTTTTCTGAATGGTGACGGCCGGACGCGCGTCGTTGTCAAGCCGGCCGGCGGTTTGCTACGGTGGGTCCATGAACATTCTGGTGACGGGCGGCGCGGGATTCATCGGGTCGCACGTGTGTGAGCGGCTGGTGCAGGGCGGGCATGCGGTGTGGGCGCTGGACGACTTGAACGACTTTTACGATCCGGCGATCAAACGGCGCAACCTGGATGCGATCCTGGCGCTGGGGGGGCCGTTCACCTTCGTGCAGGGCGACCTGAGGGATCCGTCGGCGGTGAACGCTCTGTTTGCCGGCGTGCGGTTCGATCAGATCATTCATCTCGCCGCGCGGGCCGGGGTGCGGCCGAGCCTGGAGGAGCCGGCGTTGTATCAGCGGGTCAATGTGGAGGCCACGGTGCACGTGTTCGAGGCTGCCCGCCGGCACGGGGTCCCCAAGATCGTCATGGCCTCGTCCTCGTCGGTTTATGGCGTCAACGCCAAGGTGCCCTTTTCCGAGGACGACCCGACTGTGTCGGTCATCTCGCCCTATGCGGCGAGCAAGGTCGCCGGCGAGGCGCTGGGGCACGTTTACCATCATGTGTATGGGCTGGACGTGGTCATGTTGCGGCTCTTCACGGTGTATGGCCCCCGGCAGCGGCCGGACCTGGCGATTCACAAGTTCGCGCGGCTTCTCGTCGCCGGGAAGCCCATCCCGGTGTATGGGGATGGATCGGCGGCGCGAGACTACACGTATGTGACGGACACGGTGGACGGGGTGCTGGCGGCCAGCCGGAAGAAATTCGGGTTCGAGATCATCAACCTGGGGGAGTCCCGCACCGTGTCGCTGACGCGGTTGATTGAACTGCTCGAGGCGGCGCTCGGCCGCAAAGCCGTGGTCGACCGTCGTCCCAGTCAGCCGGGCGATGTCCCCCTGACCTTTGCCAACATTGAGAAGGCGCGGCGCCTGCTGGGCTACGCGCCGCAGGTGGACATCGAGCAGGGCATCCCGAGGTTTGTGCAGTGGTTCCTCGCGCAGTCCGTCTGACGAGGCGCGGCCCGGCCGGTTCAGCGGCCGAGGCGGTTCGGAGGGCCTTGGGTGGGCCAGGGGACCCCGGACAAACAAGCGCCGTGCCGCAGGGTCTGGCTCACAGGCTTGACGGCGGCTGGATCATTCGGATCGCGAAGCGGCCAAGACGGCGCGGGACGGCGGTCCGCCCTGGGCGCAACCAGCGAGCTTGGGATGCACTGCCACGCGGGTTGACTCATGGTAACACCTTACCGAAGGTTGGACGGCACGCGCGGGCTGGAGTGTTCGAGGCTCGACACGGCAGGTGCGGGCTCCTAAAGTCACGGGAATTTTGAGCGTGGCGGCGTCATGACACCCATCGAAAAACTGTTCCGCGGTCTGCTCGCCCGGCCCGGGGCGACCCCGGCATTTCTGACGTCTCGCGATTTTGGGGTGGAGGGGGAGGGGGGTGCGGTGCGACTGGGGTGGGGACGGGGGTGGCGTGTCCCAAGCATGCGGGGAGATTGATGAGCCAGGGATCGTTTTTCCGGCAGAGCGCGTGGATGATGGTCGCGACGGTGGCCCAGGGGGTGTTCATGTGGGCGGTGCATTTCTTTTCCAAGCGAATTCCCCCGTCCGAGTATGGGGCGCTGGTGACGCTTCTGGTGCTGAGCAGCCTGGTGCCGGCGCTGCCCCTGCAGATGGTTTTTGCGCAGCAGACCGCGGCGGCGCTGGCCCGCGGCCAGCGCGCGCAGTTGGCCCGGATGCTGCGGGTTTCGGGGCTGGGGTTATTGGGGTTGTGGGCGGTTCTTGCGGCGGGGATGCTGTGTTTCGAGTCCGCGCTGGTGGCGCGGTGGCAGCTTTCGAACCCGGCGGCGTTATGGATGGTGATGCTGACGTGGCTGGGGGCCTTGTGGGCGCCGATGGTTTTGGGGGTGATGCAAGGCAAGCAGGATTTTCTGTGGCTGGGATGGGCGATGATTTTCAACGGGGTGGGGCGGTGGGGGGGGGCTGCGGTGATGGTGCTCGGGCTTCACGGCCACGCTGCGGGGATCATGGTTGCCGTGGCGCTGGGATACGGGCTGACCCTGGCGCTGGGCATCTGGCAGACGCGGGACATCTGGCGCGGGCCGGGTGCGCCGTTCGATGTTCGGGCGGTGTTGGCGCAGGTGGTGCCGCTGATGTTGGGGGTGGGCGCCTACCAGTTTCTGTTCACGGCGGAGACGATGTTTGTGAAAGCGTGGTTTTCGGAGGATCAGGCGGCGTTTTACGGTGCTGCCGGCACGTTGTCGCGCGGGTTGATCTGGCTGGTGATGCCCCTGGCGGCGGTGATGTTTCCCAAGATTGTCCACAGTGCGGTGCGGTCGGAGAAGACGGACGTGATGGTGCTGACGCTGGCGGGCACCGCGTTGTTGGCGGCTGCGGGCGCGGTTGGGTTGTGCCTGGTGGGGCCGTGGGTGGTGCGCCTGGTTTACACGCCGGCGTATGTGGAGACTGCGACGGCGCTGCTGCCGTGGTATGCGGGCGCGATGGTGCCGCTGTCACTGTCGCTGGTGCTGGTGAACAATCTGCTGGCCCGGTCGCAGTTCCGCGTTGTCCCGTGGCTGGCCGGCCTGGCCTTGGCCTATCCGGTTGCCCTGCACCAGTTCCATGGCAGCCTCGTGACCGTTCTCCAGACCATGGCCGCCTTCTGCACGGTGCTGTTTGTCATCTGCGCCTGGTTCACCTGGGTCCGCCCGCCGCCTCCGCTCCCCGCGCCGCCGGCTCCGCTGCCGCCCGGCGCGTTGTGAGGGGCTGCATCCCTCCTTGTCAGCCCGAAAAACTCCGGTAGATTCACCCCCATGGCAATCAATCCTGACGGGTTCGTGCGCGAGGATCCCTGGCGGATCTTTCGGATCATGGCGGAGTTTGTGGATTCGTTCGAAACGCTTGCAGCGGCGGGGCCGGCGGTGACGGTTTTCGGTTCGGCGCGGGTGGGGCGTGGGGACCGGTATTACAAGCTGACGGAGGGATTGGCCTACGAACTGGCGCGCAACAACCTGGTGATCATCACCGGCGGCGGCCCCGGCATCATGGAGGCGGCCAACCGCGGAGCGGCAAGGGCGGGCGGCAGGTCGGTGGGGCTGAACATCCAGTTGCCGCGCGAGCAGAAACCCAACCGCTATGTCAACATCCCCATCGATTTCCATTACTTCTTCTCCCGCAAGGTCTGTTTCGTCAAATACAGCATCGGCTTCGTCTTCATGCCGGGCGGGTTTGGCACGCTGGACGAGTTCTTCGAGCTGATCACCCTGGTGCAAACCGAGCGGATTCCCCTTTACCCGTTGGTGCTCATCGGCCGCGAGTATTGGCAGGGGCTGCTGCGCTGGATGGAAGTCGAACTGCGGCGCCGCAAATACATCCACCCGTCCGACATGGAGCTGTTCACCCTGACCGATGACCCGCGGAAGGCGGTCCGCATCATTCTCGATCACCAGCGCCGCATGACGGTGCCGGCGCTGTCGGCCAAACTGGGATGAGCGGCTCTCTCTCGAGCCCTGCGGCCGTTCCCAGGCATGCCGTTGCACGGCTGGGCAACGGGTTGACGGTGGCAACGGCCGCCATGCCGCACATGGCGAGCGTGAGTCTGGGGATTTGGGTGGGGGTGGGCGGGCGCTACGAGCCCGCGGCCCTGAGCGGCATTTCCCATTTCATCGAACACATGCTGTTCAAGGGAACCGCGACCCGGTCGGCGCGCGAGATCTCCCACGCGGTCGAAGGCGTGGGCGGATATCTCAACGCCTTCACCGCGGAGGAAAACACCTGTTTCTATGCCAAGGCGCACCACGACCGGTTCCCGGAGCTGCTGGACGTGCTCATGGACATGTTCCTCCATTCGCGGTTCGACCGGCGCGAGATCGGAAAAGAGCGCAGCGTGATCAAGGACGAAATCGCGATGTATCGCGACCAGCCGCATCAACAGGTTCACGACGTCCTCAACGAAGCCCTCTGGCCCGATCACCCGCTCGGACGCGCCCTGACCGGCACCGAGGCCACCATCGACCGTCTCACCCGCGCCCAAATGCTGGGCTACCAGCGCCGCAATTATGTGGCCCCCGGCATGGTGATCTGCGCCGCCGGCAACCTCGACCATGCCCGCCTCGTGCGCCGCGTCAGCCGCTATGCCCGCCACCTCCCTCAGGGCCGCCGCCCCGCTTATCTGCCGGCTTCCGATTCCCCGGCCGGCCCGTGTGTCCGCCTGCATCCGCGCGCCATCGCCCAGATGCAAATCGCCCTGGGCATCCGCACCTGTTCGCGCCGCGATCCGCGCCGCTTCGCGTTGCGGCTGCTGAACACGGTCCTCGGCGAGAACATGAGTTCCCGCCTGTTTCAGACCCTGCGCGAAGACTTCGCGCTCGCCTATTCCATTCAGAGCAGCTTGAGCCTCTTCGACGACGTGGGCGCCATGGTCATCTCCGCCGGTCTGGACGCCGACCGCCTGCCCCAGGCGCTCAGGCGCATCATGCGCGAACTGCGGCGCATCGCCAACCGTCCTCCCGACCCCGCAGAAATGCGCCGCGCCCGCGACTACATGAACGGCCAGATCGATTTGGGATTGGAAAACACCGAGAACCAGATGATGTGGCTGGGCGAACAACTGCTCGCCTACGGCAGAGTCATCCCCGCCTCCCACGTCAAACGCCGCCTCGCTGAAGTCACCGCCGCCCAGATCCGCGCCGTGGCTCGCGACTTCTTCCGCCCGGAGCGTCTCTGCCTCGCCGTGGTCAGCCCCCTGAAAACCGACCCTGGCCTGTCCCGCTGGCTGCGCCTCTGAGATCCGCGCCGACCCGGGCGTCCCGGCCAATGGCGTTGCCTCGCGTCCGGCTTCGTCGAGACGAGCCCGCTGGATGGCCTGCTCCCGCCTGAGAAACCGTGAACGGCTTGCCCGGCATCGCCGGCACCCCCTGTTCATGCCACCCATGAGCAACGGTTTTCCGCGGGACGACGACTGCACAGGCGGGTCACATTGGGGCTCGGCCGCGGCGGAGCGGGCAGTTTTTACCGGGAACTCCGGGCTTCGATGGAAGCGGGCCAAGTGGCCCCGTGGAGGCGGAGATCACATTTCTGGGGTGGCGGGCGGGGGGAGGGCGGCGATGCAAGGTCTTGGCACGGTTATTGATGAAACAATGCCGCATGGGGCTATGGACATTGCCGCGGCAGGGGCCGCAACAGCCTCCAGCGGTTGAATCATGATGTGATCCCGACATTCTCATGCAGCACGCGGTGGCGAACATCGGCGGTGCGCGCGGGCATTTGAACGCCCCGCGACCGCCCTCATGCCGGACCGGGGCTCGGTCTGCCGGAGCTCAGGCGCGGATTTTGCATATTGTAGGGGCATTGCCCGACGGGGGAGTGTTCGTGAATTACTTTGCCATGCTGGAGCGGTTTGATCGCGCGCGCCACGAGGTGCATGTGGTGTCGGCGCTGGCAGGCCGGACTCTGGCGGGGCCGGGCATGCGGGGGGAGACGACGCATGGCGTGCCGCCCGGGGGCGCGCGTCGGTGCCCGTGGCGGCAATGGCGGGCGCGGGTGGGGTTGATGCGCACGTTGCGCGGGGGGGCGTATGACGTGGTGCACACATGGACGCCGGAGGCGGGCTATTGGGGGCGGCTTGCGGCGAGGCGCTGTCGCGTGCCGGTGGTGATTCACACGCATCTCGAGCTGCCCGTGCGCCCCTTCACGCCGGCATGGAAACACGCGTTGTTCGTCGCGCGCGAGCACCGTGTTCGATCGGCCACCGACTGGGTCATCAGCAGCTGCGAGGCGGTTCAGGCCGAAGCGCGCGAGCTTGGGCTGGTGGAGGGCGACCGGTGCCAGGTGGTGTATCCGGGCGTGGACTACGCATCGCTGGACCGGCACGTCGACACCGTTGTCCTGCGGCGCGACTTGGCCGTGCCGGACTCCTGGTCGATGGTGTTGACGGCCGGGCCGCTGGATCGGCAGCGGGCGCCGGAGCTGTTGATCGAGGCGATGCGCGAACTGGTCCCCACCCATCCCCGAACCCAGCTGCTGATCGCCGGCACCGGGCCGCGCCGCGCGCGTTTGGAGGATCTGATCGTCCGGCTGGGATTGTCCCGGCATGTGCGGTTGCTGGGGGCATGCTTGTCGGTGCCGGCGCTGGTGAGGGCGGCGGACGTGTTTGCGGTGGCGTCGCGGGGCGAGGATCTGGGCCAGGCGCGGCGGGTTGCGATGTTGCTGGGCAAGCCGGTGGTGGCGGCGGAGGGCGCCGGGGTGTCGGAGCTGGTGCACCATGGCCAGACCGGTCTGCTGTATGAGTCCGGCAAGGCCCACCAACTTGCAAGCCATCTGCGCTACCTCCTGGACCACCCCACGGAACGCTATCGTCTCGGCGTCAATGCGCGCCGTCTGACGCGGCCGTTGTTCGACGTCAGCCTCACGGCCTCCCGGCTGGGGGAGATCTACGACCGGCTTTTGGCGCGCCTTGATTGCCGCCGGGCGCAACGCTGTTGACGGCGACCGGTCGGGTGGCGGGCCGGCAGGCACGTGGAGGCGCTCCCGGTTTGGCTCCGGGTCGGTCCGACCCGGCCCGGGACGCGCAGCAGGGGGAGCGGAAGCAGCGGCGAGGTGAAGCGCGCCGGGCTCCGGGTGCGCGCGTGGGGGGGTGCAAATTCCCTGTTGCAAATCCGGATTACCCCGATAGAGTAGCGGCCTTTGTTGCGGATTATAGGGTATTGAAGTTCAAGGCAACAATGCGTTGCCGGCACGCATTTTTTTTTGCAAATACTTGTTGCAAGGGAAAGCGTGTTCGTTATGATGCGCGCTCCGTTTCTCCACAAGACCGCGGGAAATGGCCGCAATCTCAATCGTAGCAGCAATGCCGACAATAAATCAACTCGTCCGAAAAGGGCGACGGAAGCTGAGCGTGAAGTCGAAGGCGCCGGCGCTGACCGGTTCGCCGTACAGGCGCGGGGTGTGCCTGCAGGTGATGACGCGCACGCCCAAGAAACCCAATTCCGCGATGCGGAAGGTGGCGAAGGTGCGTTTGACGAACGGTTATGAAGTGATTGCGTATATCCCGGACGAGGGGCACAACCTGCAGGAGCATTCGATTGTGCTGGTGCGGGGCGGCCGGGTGAAGGACCTGCCCGGGGTGCGCTACCACATTGTGCGCGGCACGCTGGACGCAGCCGGCGTGGAGAAGCGCCGCGTGAGCCGATCCAAGTACGGGGTGAAGCGGCCCAAGGGCGGGAAGCCTGCGGCGGGGGCGGCGCCGGCGGCGGCGCCGGCATGATGGGCGGGGAATGACTTATGGCTCGACGACGACAATCCGTGAAGCGGCCGTTGCCCGAGGATCCGAAGTTCCACAGTGCTTTGGTGACGCGGGTGATCAACACGGTGATGCAATGGGGAAAGAAGAGCACGGCGCAGCGCATTGTGTATGGCGCCCTGGATGCCATTGTGGAGAAGAACCCGCAGTCCAACCCCCTGGAGATCCTCCAGCGGGCCGTGGACAACGTGAAACCGCGGATTGAAACCAAAGCCCGTCGCGTCGGGGGGGCCACCTACCAGGTGCCCCTCGAGGTGCCTCCGGACCGCCAAGCCTCGCTGGCGGTGCGCTGGCTGGTCGGTATCGCCGACGCACGGAAGGGCCAGCCCATGAAACAGGCGCTGGCCACGGAAATCCTGGAAGCCTTCCAGGGTCAGGGCAACGCCATCCGCAAACGCGATGAAGTGCATCGCATGGCCCAGGCCAACAAGGCCTTCGCCCATTTCCGCTGGTAGTGGGAACGTGATCAACGCCCCGGTGGACCACCTGCTCGGGGCGTTTTCTTATCGCTGGAGATCAATGCAACCGGTAATGGAAGTGAACAGGTCAGTCAGCTCGCCCGACCGGCGGTATGCGCTCGAACAGACGCGCAATATCGGCATTGCGGCGCACATCGACGCGGGGAAAACCACGACCACCGAGCGGATCCTCTTCTACGCGGGCCTGATCCACCGCATGGGCAATGTCGATGACGGCAACACCGTCACGGACTGGATGGAACAGGAACGCGAACGCGGCATCACCATCACCTCCGCCGCCACCACGTGTTACTGGACCCAGAAAAACGAGCCCGGCGCCAAGCTGTTCCCCGGCGTGGAGCACCGCATCAACATCATTGACACCCCGGGCCATGTGGATTTCACCGCCGAAGTCGAACGTGCCATGCGCGTGCTCGACGGCGCCGTCGCGGTTTTCTGCGGTGTCGCCGGCGTCCAGCCCCAGTCCGAAACCGTCTGGCGCCAAGCCACCAAATACCGCGTCCCCCGCATCGCCTTCGTCAACAAGATGGACCGCACCGGGGCGGATTTCGAGAAGGCCGTCGACGAGATGCGCAGGAAGCTGGGGGCTTATGCCTACCCGGTCTGCCTGCCGATCGGCAAAGAAGACCATTTCGAAGGCGTCATCGATGTCATCAACCAACAGGCGATCTTTTATGATCCGACGGATGAATCCGGGCTCAACTACGAGGTGACCCGGATTCCCGCCCGGCTCAGGGACAGCGCCAAGCGGGCGCTGCTCGAGCTGATCGACGCCGTGTCGAACAAGGACGACGCGATCGCCGAACGGGTCATCCACAACCGGCCGGTGCACGCGCCCCTCTTGAAAGCCGCCATCCGCCGTCTGACATGCCGCCTCGACATCGTGCCCGTCCTTTGCGGCTCCGCCTTCAAGAAACGCGGCGTCCAACCGTTGATGGACGCCGTCATCGACTACCTCCCCTCACCGCTGGATGTGCCGGACGCCGTCGGCTATGCGCTCGGGTCGAAGGAAGTCAAGGTCCCGGTGCCGTCCGACGATCACGGCAAGTTTTGCGCCCTGGCCTTCAAGCTGTGGAGCGACCCCTTTGTCGGCAAACTGGTGTTCTTCCGGGTCTACAGCGGCCAGCTCAGAAAAGGCGACATCATCTACAACCCGCGAACCCGCCGCCGGGAGCGCGTCAACCGGGTGATGCTGATGCAAGCCGACAAGCGTCTCGAGTTGGACCGGGTGTATGCGGGGGAGATCGCAGCGATGGTCGGTCTGAAACACATCACGACCGGCGACACCCTGTGCGACGAGGACCTTGAACTCGTCCTGGAACCGCCCACGTTTCCCGAGCCGGTCATTTCGATGGCGGTGGAGCCCAAGACCAAGGCGGACCGGGAGAGGCTGAGCGAGGGGTTGCAGCGCCTGGCCGAGGAAGACCCCACCTTCCGGTGTTTCACGCACGAGGAAACCGGCCAGCTCATCATCGCAGGCATGGGCGAGTTGCACCTCGAAATCATCCGGGACCGCCTGTTCCGCGAGTTCAAAGTCGGAGCCAACGCCGGAGCGCCCCAGATTGCCTACCGCGAGACCATCGCCCAGCCGGCCGAGGGCGAAGGCAGGTTCGTGCGTCAGACCGGCGGCCGCGGCCAATACGGGCACGTGCTGGTGAAAATCGCCCCCAACGAACGCGGCAAGGGCAACGAGATCGTGAGCGAGATCGTGGGCGGGGCGATTCCCAAGGAATACATCCCGGCGGCGATTCGCGGGATCGAGGAGGCGCTGGCCGGCGGGGTGCTGGCCAACTGCCCGATGGTCGACGTGAGGGTGCAGATCGTGGACGGGACGTTTCACGAGGTGGATTCGAGCGAGCTGGCGTTCAAGATGGCGGGGATTTTTGCGCTCAAAGACGCCGCCAGGAAAGCCCGTGCCACGCTGCTTGAGCCCATCATGAAGGTGGAGGTGACCACGCCCGACGAATACCAGGGCGACCTGCTGGGCGACCTCAACCGCCGCCGCGGCAAAATCACCGGCATCGAGGTCAAAAGCGGCGGCACCAGCCTGAATGCCGAGGTGCCCCTCTCGGAAATGTTCGGATACGCCACCGCCATTCGTTCCCTGTCCAAGGGGCGTGCGGCGTATTCCATGGAACCCCTGTGTTTTGAGCCGGTGCCGTCGGGCATTGCGGCTTCGATTGTGGAATCGGCCGGGAAACCACCGGCCCGCTGTTAATCCTGACCCTGTTCTTTTTATGGCTGGACAACGGATTCGCATACGACTGAAGGCCTTTGACCACCGGGTCATCGACGCCTCGGTGCTCGACATCGTGGAAACCGTGAAACGCACCGGGGCGCGCGTGGCCGGCCCGATCCCGCTGCCCACCCGCATCGAGCGCTTCACCATGCAGCGGTCCCCCCACGCGGACAAGAAATCGCAGGAAACCTTCGAGCAGCGCACGCACAAGCGCCTCCTCGACATCATCGAGCCGACCGCCCGCACGGTGGACGAACTCAAGAAGCTCAACCTGCCCGCCGGCGTGGACATCACCATCAAAATCTAAACGTATGCCCGTCGGACTTCTTGGAAAAAAGCTGGGCCAGACGCGCGTCTATGACGCCGTCGGCAATTGCATCCCGGTCACCGTGGTTCTTGCCGGGCCCAACCGCGTCATCCAATGCAAGACGATGGAGAGGGACGGCTACCGGGCGGTGCAGTTGGGCCTGATGGACCAGAAGGAACAGCGCGTTCCCAAACCGTTGCTGGGCCATTTCAAAAAACACAACGCCCTCCCCGTCAGACGCGTCACCGAGTTCCGCAACTTCTCCAAGGACGTCAAGCCGGGCGACGTGGTCGGACCCGACCTGTTCGCCGCCGGGGATTTCGTGGACGCGATCGGCGTCACCAAAGGCCACGGTTTTGAAGGCGTCGTCCGGCGCCACCGCTTTGGCGGAGGCGACCTCACCCACGGCGCCAAGGGCTGGCATCGGCGTTCCGGCGCCATCGGGTGCCGCCTCTTCCCGGGCACCGTCCAGCGCGGCATGAAAATGCCGGGCCACCTGGGCCAGGTGCGGCGCACCGTGCAAAACCTTGAAGTCATCCAGGTTCGCAGCGGGGACAACGTCCTGTTGATCAAGGGCGCAATCCCGGGCGCCAAAGGCGACTTCGTGGTCCTTCGCGAGTCCAAGAAAATGCCCAAGGGCACCGTCAAACGTGTTGCCAAACAACCCGAGAAAGGCAAAGGCGCCAAGAAAGCCGGCGCTCCGGCCAAGTAAGGTATCCCTATGAAGCTGTCGCTCAAAGACATCACCGGCCGGGACCAGGGCGAATGGACCGTGCAGTTCCCGCTCGTCGAGGGCGGCAAGGGCACCCAGGCCGTCCATGACGTCGTGGTCGCCTACCAGGCCAACCAGCGCATGGGCACCGCCTGCACCAAGACCGTGGGCGAAGTGGCCGGCACCAACAAAAAACCCTGGCGCCAGAAAGGCACCGGACGCGCTCGGGCCGGCTCGTTTCGTTCGCCGCTGTGGGCGGGAGGAGGCGTGGTGTTCGGGCCGAAGCCGCGCGATTTCGGCAAGACGACCACCAGGAAGACCCGCCAACTGGCGTTGCGCAAGGCCATGACCGAGCGGCTGAAGGCCGGCGATGTGATCCTGGTCGACGCCTTGAAACTCGACAGCCCCAAAACCCGCGCGTTCCTCGACGTGCTCAGAAACATCGGCTGCACCGGCTCCGCGCTGGTCGTGACCGCCGACCCCGACCGCAATCTCCAGTTGGCCAGCCGCAATGTCGGCGCGGTCGAGCTGACCACCAGCGACGCCCTCAACACCTACCAGGTGCTGCGCCCCGACAAACTCCTGTTCACCCGCGCCGCATTCGAAAAACTCGAAGCCCGATTGAAGGACTGATCCGATGAATGTGTTTGAAATCATCAAAACGGCGCGTCTGACGGAGAAGGGGACCCGGCAGGGCGAACTTCTGAACCAATACACGGTCGTGGCCGATACCCGGGCGAACAAGCTCGAAATCAAGCGCGCCGTGGAGGAAATCTTCAAAGTCAAGGTCACCCGCGTCAACACCATGAACATGCATGGCAAGGTCCGCCGCCAGCGCCGCCCCGATCAGGGCCGGTCGGCAAACTGGAAAAAGGCCGTGGTGACCCTCAAGAAAGGCGACAGAATCGTGCTCACCTAACCCCTTCCGGTTATGCCTGTCAAAACGTTCCGACCCCTCACGCCCTCGCGACGCTACATCACCGTCGCGTCCTTCGAGGATCTCACCAAGCCGAAACCCGAAAAGAAGCTCGTCTTCACCCGCAAGAAGACCGGCGGCCGCAACGCCTACGGGCGCGTCACCGCTCGCGGCATCGGGGGCGGCCACAAGCAGAAGATCCGCCATGTGGATTTCCGGCGGAACAAGCGCGGAGTGGAGGCGAAGGTCATTGCGATCGAGTATGATCCGATGCGGTCGGCGCGGCTGGCGCTGCTGCAATATGCCGACGGCGAGAAACGCTACATTGTGGCGCCGCACGGCCTGAAGGTGGGGGCCAAGGTCAACAGCGGCGCCACCGCACCGCCGGAAGTCGGCAATTGCCTGCCGCTCAGCGCCATCCCCGTCGGCCTGCCCATCCATAACATCGAACTGACTCCGGGCCGCGGCGGCCAGATCGTCCGCAGCGCCGGCAGCGCCGCCACGCTCATGTCGCGCGACGAAGGCTATGCCCAAATCCGGCTGCCGTCGGGCGAAATCCGCAAGATCCACGAGCAATGCTTTGCCACCGTCGGCCAGGTCGGCAACATCGAACACGAAAACATCATCCTCGGCAAAGCCGGACGGTCGCGCCATCGCGGCATCCGCATGATCCCGCGCGGCGTCGCCCGCAACCCGGTTGACCATCCCAACGGCGGCGGAGCCGGCAAGTCCAAAGGCGGGGGCGGCTGGCAGCAGCTCACCTCGCCATGGGGCGTGCTGGCCAAAGGCTACCGCACGCGGGTCCGCCGGAAACACTCGAACCGGTTCATCGTGGTGCGGCGCGACGGCCGCCCCATGAAACTCAAATAATCATTTCTATTTATGGCACGATCGATCAAAAAAGGGCCGTTCGTCGACGGTCATCTGCTCGAGAAAATCATCAAAGCCAGGGACACTAAGTCGAAGGTGCCGATCAAGACGTGGTCGCGCCGCTCGGTGATCACCCCGGATTTTGTCGGCCTGACATTCAACGTGCACAACGGCAAGGTCTTCAACCCGGTGTTCGTCACCGAGAATATGGTCGGCCACCGCCTCGGCGAGTTCTCCCTCACCCGCACCTTCCGCAAGCACGGCGCCCACACCGCCAAAGCTGAAGCCAAGTAACCCAGCCACCCCCATGAGGACCCAAGCGATAACCAAAAATATCCCCATGTCCGCGCAGAAAGTGCGCGAGGTGGTGCGCCAAATCCAGGGCCTCCCCGCCGCCCACGCCCAGGCCGCCCTCACCGCCGTGCCCCGGAAATCCGCCCGCTACGTGGTCAAAACCCTCAAAAGCGCCATCGCCAACGCGGAGAACAACCACTCCGCCAAGCTCAAAGACCTCGTGGTGCTCGAAGCCGTCGCCCAAACCGGCATGACCCTCAAACGCTTCACCCCCAAAGCCCGCGGCTCCGCCGGCCCCATCCTCAAACGGCGGTGCCACGTCAAAATCGTCGTCTCCGACAAGCCGCAACACTAACGCGTTATGGGACAAAAAACCAATCCAGTGGGCCTGCGCGTCGCCGTCAACAGAGACTGGCGCTCGAAATGGTATGCGGAGAAGAAGGATTTCGGGCGTCTGCTGGCCGAGGACCGGGAGATTCGCGAGCTGCTCAAGAAGAAGCTGGAGAGCGCGAGCGTGCCGCGGATCCTGGTGGAACGGGCGGCCACCCGCTGCCGGATCACGATCATGACCGCGCGCCCCGGCGTGGTGATTGGCCGGAAGGGAGCCGAGATCGACCGGCTCAAGGAAGAGTTGAGCAAGATGACCGGCAAGGAGATTTACGTCGACATCCTGGAAATCAAGCATCCCGAAATTGACGCGCAGCTCATCGCCGAAAACGTGGCCCTGCAGCTCGAACGGCGGGTGTCGTTCCGGCGCGCGATGAAAAAGGCGATCCAGATCGCCAAGGATTTTGGCGCCGAAGGCATCAAGATCCGGTGCGGAGGCCGCCTGGGAGGGGCGGAGCTGGCGCGGGTGGAGATGTACCACCAGGGGCGTGTGCCGCTGCACACCCTGCGGGCAAACATCGATTACGGTTTTGCCGAGGCGCGGACCCTCTACGGGAAACTGGGCGTGAAATGCTGGGTCTGCAAAGGCGACACCAAACCCGAAAAGGCCAAACCGGCCGAGACGATTACCCTGAACACCGTGTAGCCGGAGGAATGCCCTATGCCGTTGATGCCCGAACGAGTCAAGTATCGAAAAATGCAGCGGGGAAGCCGCGCCGGCACGGCCACGCGCGGCAACACGGTGGCCTTTGGCGAATACGGCCTCCAGTGCCTGGAGCGCGGCTGGATGGACACCAAGGAGATCGAAGCCGCCCGCGTCGCGATCACGCGCCACATGAAGCGGCGTGGCAAGATGTGGATCCGGGTTTTCCCGCAGAAATCGTTCACCAAGAAACCCCTCGAAACCCGCATGGGCAAAGGCAAAGGCCCCCTGGAAAGCTGGGTGGCCGTCGTCAAGCCCGCCACCATCCTGTTCGAGGTCGATGGCGTGCCCGAAGCCAGCGCCCGCGAATGCATGCGCCTCGCCGCCACCAAACTGTCCCTCCGCACCCGGTTCATCTCCCGTCATAAGATCACCTGACCGCCCGCCCCCATGAAACCCGAAGAACGCAAACTGCTGTCGGAGATGACCGTGGTCGAATTGCAGGCCAAAAGCCGGGATCTGAGGCAGGAGATGTTCAATCTCCGGCTCCAGCAGGCCAGCAGCCAGCTGGAAAAACCCGCCCGCCTGCGCATCCTGCGCCGGGACATCGCCCGCGTGGAAACCCAAATTTCAAAACACCGCAACTCAGCCGCCTGAGGCACCGCTTATGCCCGAATCCACCCCCCATCCCGACCGCGGTCATCGCAAGGAGCGCATCGGCGAAGTGCTTCCCAGCAAGATGCCCAAGACCATTGTGGTCCAGGTGCGCCGCCGCTTCGCCCACCCGAGGTTCCGCAAGGTTGTCAACGCCTACAAGAAGTTCTATGTGCACGACGACAAAGGCGAAGCCAGACCCGGCGATCGCGTGCGCATTGTCGAAAGCCGCCCCCTCTCCAAGCTGAAGCGGTGGCGGCTGGTGGAAATCATCGACCGCAACGCCGAGAACGTCGCCGCGGCCAAGTAAGGAAGACATGTTATGTTACAGGTTCGATCCATCCTCGATGTGGCCGACAACACCGGCGCCAAACGGGCGGCGACCATCGGCGTCCTCGGACGCAACCAGCGCTACGCCCGCATCGGCGACATCATCAAAGCCCACATCAAGGAAGCCACCCCCGACGGCACCGTCAAGAAAGGCGACGTCGTCACCGCCGTCGTGGTGCGCACCCGCAACACCATCCGCCGCAACGACGGTTCGGCCCTGCGCTTTGACTCCAATGCCGTCGTCATCATCGACGACGACCACAACCCCAAGGGCACCCGCATCTTCGGACCGGTCGCGCGGGAATTGCGCGAGAAGAAATTCATGAAAATCATCTCCCTCGCCCCGGAAGTCATCTGAGTCCCATGCAACGTTTCCATGTCAAAAAGGGCGACGACGTCGTGGTCATCGCCGGCACCGAAAAGGGCAAGCACGGCAAGATCCTCGAAGTCCAGCCCGCCAAACAGCGCGTCATCGTCGAAGGCCTCAAGATGATCAAACGCCACATGAAAAAAGGGCGCTCGGTCGAAACCCAACAGCAGGGCGCCATCATCGAACGCGAAGGCACCATCCACATCTCCAACGTCATGCTCAAGGCCGACTACGACGCGCGGGCCGCCAAACGCGGGGCCGCCGCCGGCGCGGGCCAGGCGTGAAGGAGCGCAAGCCATGAACAGCAGGCTCTACAAGAAATACATCGACGAAGTCAAACCGGCGCTGCTCCGGAAACGCGGCTACGCCAACCCCCACCAGGTGCCGCGCCTCGAGAAGATCGTCGTCAACATGGGCGTCAGCGCCTCGCTCGAGAAAAGCGCCGTCGACGATGCCGCCAAGGACCTCGCCATCATCACCGGCCGCAAGCCCGTCGTCAACCTCTCCCGCAAAAGCGTCGCCAACTTCAAGCTCCGCCAGAACCAGCCCATCGGCTGCCGCGTCACCCTCCGCCAGGACGCCATGTACGAGTTCTTCGACCGCCTCATCGCCACCGCCCTGCCCCGCATCCGCGACTTCCGCGGCATGTCCCCGCGGTCCTTCGACGGGCGCGGCAATTACTCGATGGGCATCACCGACCAGACCGTCTTCCCGGAGATCGAACTGGACAAGATCAAGCGGCAGCAAGGGATGGATATCACGCTTGTCACCAGCGCCTCCACCGACGGGGAAGCGATGGACCTTTTGAAACTGATGGGATTCCCTTTCGCGGAAGGAAAGTAATCTATGGCCAAAAAGTCTTGGATCCAACGCAACCAGCGCAAAATGGCCGCCGTCAAGAAATACGCGGCCCTGCGCGCCGAACTGAAAAAGAAGAAGGACTACGCCGGGCTGGCCAAGCTGCCGCGCGACGCGAGCCCGGTGCGCGTGGTCAACCGGTGCCGCAAGACCGGACGCCGCCACTCGTACATCCGCAAGTTCGCCTGCTCCCGCCTCACCTTCCGCGAAGACGCGCTGGCGGGACTGATTCCCGGAGTCACCAAAGCCAGCTGGTAAGCCTATGACCGACCCCATCGCCGACCTGTTGACCCGCATCCGCAACGGCCTCAAGGCGCGCCAACCCGCCGTCGTCGTGCCCCACTCGCGACTCAAAGAGCGCATCGCCCAGATCCTGAAGTCCGAAGGCTACCTCGGCGAGATCGAAACCGAGGACCAGCCCAGGAAGAACCTGAAAATCAAACTCAAATACGACGGGCAACGAGCCGTCATCGAAGGCCTCCGCCGTATCAGCCGGCCCGGCCTCCGGCATTACGTCGCCGCCACCGACGCCCCGCGCGTCCGCGGCGGTCTCGGCATCGCCATCCTGTCCACGTCGCAGGGGGTCATGACCGCCTCGCAGGCCCGCAAACAAAACCTGGGCGGCGAAGTTCTTTGCCACGTCTGGTAACCTTCAGCCCCCTCCCCACCGCCTATGTCACGAATCGGCAACCTCCCCGTCGCCATCCCCCCCAAAGTCAAGGTGAACATCCAGGGGCAGCGCGTGGCCGTCGAAGGCCCCAAAGGCAAGCTCGATTTCAACCTGCCCGCCGGCACCGCCGCCGCGCTGGGCGAGGGTCGCGTGGTCGTGTCCCGCGACGGCAACACCAACCGCCATAAGGCCCTCCATGGCCTGAGCCGGGCCCTCATCCAGAACATGGTCCGCGGCGTCAGCGACGGCTATGTCAAAAAGCTCGAAATCCAGGGTGTCGGCTTCAAGGCCGCCGTCCAAGGCAAAGCCGTCACCATGAACCTCGGCTTCTCCCACCCCATCACCTACCCCATCCCCGATACCATCAAGGTCACGGTCGAGGACAATACCCGGATCACCGTCGAAGGTCCCGACAGGCAACTCGTCGGGCGTGTTGCCGCGGAGTTGCGCAGTTTCTACCCGCCCGAACCCTACAAAGGCAAGGGGGTCCGCTACGTCGGCGAACATGTCATCCGCAAGGAAGGCAAAACCGTCCAGTAACCTAACATCCCCCCTCCCCATGACAACCCCCATGGCGCCCAGTCTATGCTGACCCAGAAAAAACATCGTCTCGCAAAACTGCGCCGTTTGCGCATCCGGAAGAAGGTGGCGGGCACGGCGGCGCGGCCCCGCATGAGCGTCCGGTTCACCAACCAGAACATTTATGTCCAATTCATCGACGACGCGGCGGGCCGCACCCTGGCCTCGACGTCGACGCGCGCCACAAAGGTGGCGGATCGGGACCGGCTCGCGGCCAACATCCCCGGCGCCAAGCGCATCGGCGCGCTGGCCGCCGAGGCCGCCAAGGCCCAGGGCATCTCCCGCGTCGTGTTCGACCGCGGAGGCGCCCAATACCACGGCAAAGTCAAGGCGCTCGCCGACGCCGCCCGCGAAGGCGGACTTCAGTTCTAATTCAACCAGGAGAAACCATCGTGTCCGAATCCACCAACGATACTGATCTGAGAGGCGGTCCCATCGAGGAACCGCGGCCGCCAGAGACAGCCCCCGGCGAAACCGCCGCCCCAGAGGACGATACCCGCGGATTCATCCGGCGCGGCCCCGGCGGCCGGGGCGGCCCGGGCGGCATGCGCGGCGGCGGGCGCGGCCGGCGCGGCCGGCGCGGCGGGCCGGGGGGCGAGGGCGGGACGGATTTCATGAGGGCGGACGCCGATGCGGGGCCGCAGTTGTCCGAGAAAGTCGTGTTCATCAACCGCTCCGCCAAGGTCGTCAAAGGCGGCCGCCGCTTCAGTTTCAGCGCGCTGGTGGTCGTCGGCGACCGGCAAGGCAACGTCGGCGTCGGCCTGGGCAAGGCCGGCGAAGTGGCCGAGGCCATCCGCAAAGGCAACGATATCGCCCGCCATCACATGGTCCGGGTCTGCCTCAAGGAAGGCACCATCCCCCACGAGGTCCAAACCCGCTACTGCGGCGCGCAGGTGCTGCTGCGCCCCGCCTCCGAAGGCACCGGCGTCATCGCCGGCAAAACCGTGCGGGCTGTTCTGGAGTCCGCAGGCGTGCGCAACGTCTTGAGCAAGTCCCTCGGCTCGAAGAACGCCGCCAACGTCGTCAAGGCCACCATGTCCGCCCTCCAAAGCCTGCGGCTGCGTGAGGACATCTACCGCAGCCGAGGCATGGCCTTCAAACTCGTCCCGAAAACCGAGGAAGCCCCTCCGGCACCTGCCCCCGGTGCCGAGGCCTCCCCGGAGACGCCCTCGGCGCCCCCGGAGGCGTCCGCCTGACGGGATGGCTTCAGGAACCCCCTTTTATGCGTTTGCACGATCTTAAACCTCGGCCCGGCGCCAAACATCGCCGGAAACGGCTCGGCCAGGGCGAATCCAGCGGCCACGGACGCACCAGCGGACGCGGCGGCAAAGGCCAAACCGCCCGCTCCGGCAGCTCCATCCGCGTCGGGTTCGAAGGCGGCCAGATGCCCCTCATCCGCCGCATCCCCAAACGGGGCTTCAACAACGTGCGGCACGGCACCCGTTACATCCCGGTCAACCTGGAGGCGTTGAACCGGTTCGACAACGGCACCCGGGTGACAGAGCAAACCCTGCGCGAGGCGGGCCTGGCCAGCGGACGGGCCGACGGCATCAAGATCCTCGGCGCCGGCGACCTGAGCCGGAAGCTGACGGTCAGCGCCCACGCCTTCAGCGCCAGCGCCAGGGCCAAGATCGAGGCGCAGGGTGGCGTGTGCGAACTCGTTGCCGCAGCGAAGACGCCCCCGCAGAAATCCTGACCGGCGTTAACCTCTCCCACCCATGTTTGCCAACGTCTTCAACACCTTCGCCAACTGCTTCAAAATCCCCGAGCTCAAATCGCGCATCATCTTCACCCTGATCGTGCTGGGCATGTGCCGGCTGGTGGCGATGGTGCCCGTTCCCGGGCTGGACGGCGGCGCGCTTGCGGAGTATTTCCGCACCCTCGGTTCGCAAGAGGGCGGAGGCGGGTTGCTGGGCATGTACAGCATGTTCACCGGCGGCGCCCTGGAACGCTGCGCCGTCGGCTCGCTCGGCATCATGCCCTACATCAGCGCCACCATCATTCTCCAACTGCTCACCGCTGTCGTCCCCCAGCTCAGCAAGCTGTCCCGCGAGGAAAACGGGCGGGCGAAGATCATCCAATACGGCCGTTATCTGACCGTGCTCCTGTGCATCGGCCAGGGCATCGTCATGGCCATCGGCTGGGAAAACCCCGAAGCCATCTTCCAGGGATTCGGCGAGGGGCGCCGGCTGATTCTCTACAGCGACGACTGGCTGTGGTGGTATCGGTTTCAGACGATGATTATTCTCACCACCGGCACCCTGCTCCTGATGTGGATGGGCGAACAGATCTCCGAACGCGGCATCGGCAACGGCGTCTCCCTCGTCATTACCATCGGCATCCTCGCCCGCCTCCCCCAAGCCTGGCAGGCCCTCGTGGACATGTTCCGCCCCGGCTCCGGCCTGGACGCCAGGTTCAATCTCTTCCATGGCATCGCCATGATCCTGCTGCTCTGCGCCGTCGTGGCGGGCGTCATCGCCATGACCCAGGCCCAACGCAAGGTCCCCGTCCAATACGCCCAGCGGGCCGTCGGCCGCAAAGTCGTCTCGGGCGGCACCTCCTTCATGCCGCTGCGCGTCAACTACGCCGGCGTCATGCCCATCATCTTCGCCCAGGCCATCCTCATGTTCCCCCAGAAAATCCTCCAATACCTCGGGGCGGCCTATGACATCGAATTCCTGCGCCGCATGGCCAACGCGTTGATCGAGGGCGCCATGCTCTATATGGTCGTCTACGGCGCCATGATCCTCTTCTTCTCCTATTTCTGGGTGGCCACCCAGTTCAACGAAATCCAAATCGCCGACGACCTCAAAAAATACGGCGGCTATATCCCCGGCGTGCGCCCGGGCGTCGCCACCAGCAATTTCCTCCATAACGCCATGAGCCGCATCACCCTCGCCGGCGCGGTGTTCCTCACCATCCTCGCCATCATCCCCTTGCTGCTCTACCGCGAAATGAATGTCCCCTATGCCCTGGCCACCTTCTTCGGCGGCACCAGCCTCCTCATCACCGTCGGCGTCGTCCTTGACACCATGCGCCAGATGGAATCCCATCTGTTGATGCGCCATTACGACGGTTTCCTGAAAAAGGGACGCATCCGCGGCCGGTTCTAGCCGGCCTCGAACCCCTTATGCCACCGATGATCATCCTGAAGAGCGAACGCGATCTCGAAGCCATGCGGCCGGCATGCGCCATCGCGCGCGCCGTGCTGGATGAAGCCTGCGAGTTCATCCAGCCCGGACGCACCACGCGCGACGTGGAGGCGCACGCCGCGGCGCGGATGAAGCATTACGGCGCCCGAAGCGCCTTTTTCGGCTATCGGAAGTTTCCGAGCCACCTGTGCATCTCGGTGAACGAGGAGGTGGTCCATGGCATCGCCTCCGACCGGCGGCTCGAGTTTGGCGACCTTGTCAGCCTCGATGTCGGCGTGATCCACAACGGCTTCATCGGCGACAACGCCCGGACCGTCGCCGTGGGCGGCTGCAGCGTGGAAGCACAACGCCTGATGGACATCACCGAGCAGGCCCTCTACGAAGGCATCGCCCAAGCCGTTCCCGGCAACCGGGTGGCGGACATCTCCCGCACCATCGAGCGCTTCGTCGAAACCAATGGCTACCATGTCGTGCGCGAGTTCGTCGGGCATGGCGTCGGCCGCTCCATGCACGAGGAACCCCAAGTGCCCAACTTCGTCGACGGCACCTCCAGCCCCAAACTGCGTCCAGGCATGACCCTCGCCATCGAGCCCATGGTCGTCGCCGGGTCTCCCGAGGTAAAAATCCTCAAAGACGGCTGGACAGTCGTCACCAAAGATGCTCAACTGGCCGCTCATTTTGAACACACGGTTCTCGTCACCGAATCCGAACCGGAGATCCTGACTTGCACCGCGATGCTTTCCAAGTTGAAGGAATCGTCGTGAGCAACTGCGCCAACGGCACTTGCTGGGTGGAACTTGCCAATGGGCACCGCGTCCTGGCATTTCTCACGGGCCGCTCGAAGCGCACCGGCGCCACCCCCGAAGTCGGGTCCCGGGTGAAACTGGGAATGTCGCCTTTCGACATGTCCAAAGGCCGGATTCTCGGCCCGAAAACCTGAGCTGGATATGAAAGTTCGCACATCAGTCAGAAGACTTTGCGAGAACTGCAAAATCGTTCGCCGCAAAGGTGTCATCCGGGTCATTTGCACCAACCCCCGGCATAAACAACGTCAAGGCTAAACCATATGGCGCGTCTCATCGGCATCGAAATCCCCGGCGGCAAACGCATCGACGTCGCCTTGCGCTACATCTACGGCATCGGCCCCTCCAATGCCGTCGATATCCTCGCCAAGGCAGCCATCAACCCCGCCCTCCGGGCCAAAGACCTCACCGAACAGCAAATCTCCCAAATCACACACGCCATCCAGGACGGCAAGTATGTGATCGAAGGCGACCTGCGCCGCGAACTGGGACTCAACCTCAAGCGACTCCAGGCCATCAAATGCTACCGCGGCATCCGGCACCTCCGCGGCCTGCCCGTCCGGGGCCAGCGCACCTCCACCAACGCCCGCACCCGCAAAGGCCCCCGCAAGACCGTCGGCGTCCAGCGTAATCCCAATGCCAAGACCGGTATCCACTGATTCCTGACCATGGCTGAACCGTCCAATCCCCAACCAAACCGTCCCGAAGCCGCACCACCCGCGCCGCCCGCGCCCGCCGGACCCCCGGCAGCCCCCGCCAAGGCGGCCCATCCCGCTTCCGGAGAAAGCGCCCCCAAAACCGCCCCCGCCAAACCGGCGAAGGGCGGCGCCGGCCGCAAGGGGGCTCACAAAGGCGATGCCGCGAAAGCCGCAACCCCGAAAGCCGACGCATCCAAGGGCGACACGCCGAAGGCCGAGTCGCCCAAGGCCGGGGAGGCGGCGGCGGCGCCGGCTGCAGGCGCGGCGCTGACGGCGGCCGACCTGCTGGCCGACGAGATGGCCGGCAAAAAGATCGTCAAGGCCAAGCACGCCAAGAACATCTCCGCCGGCGTGGCCAACATCCTCGCCACGTTCAACAACACGCTCGTCACCATCACCGATGCCCAAGGCAACGTCATCGGCTGGTCCACCGCCGGCAAGGTGGGCTTTAAAGGCTCCCGCAAAAGCACCGCGTTTGCCGCCCAACAGGTCGCCCAGGACGCCGCCCGCCAAGCCATGTCCCATGGCATGAGAGAAGTCGAAGTCCGCGTCAAGGGCCCCGGCTCCGGGCGCGAGTCGGCCATCCGCGCGCTTCAGGCAATCGGCCTGGACATCAGCGTCATCAAGGACGTCACCCCCGTGCCCCACAATGGGTGCCGCCCCCGCAAGAAACGCCGCGTGTAGACAGCCGGGTTTCCGATATTTCCGACACAACCTACAACGCTCAACTCAAGCATGGCTCGTTATACTGGTCCCCGTGTTCGCATGAGTCGGCGCTTCGGCGTCCAGATCTACGGCACCTCGAAATACTTTGAACGCCGGGACTACGGCCCCGGCGTCCATGGACCGAAATCGCGGCGGAAGGCGACCGAATATGCCCTGGGGCTGATCGAGAAGCAGAAGCTGCGGTATTACTACGGACTCATGGAGCGGCAGTTCCGCCGCGTCTACCAGCAAGCCCTCAGACGCCGCGGCGTCACCGGCGAGCAGATGCTCCAAATTCTCGAAACCCGGCTGGACAACGTCGTGTACCAGCTGGGCTTCGGAACCAGCCGGGCGTCGGCGCGCCAGATGGTCGCCCACGGCCACATCAAGGTCAACGGGCGCAAGGTCAATATTCCCTCCTGCGGATTGAAGGTGAACGATGTCGTCCAGATCCGCGATTCCAACGTGACGCGCCAGCTGGCGGCCAAAAACCTCGAAATGTCCACCAACCGCGTCGTTCCCGCCTGGCTCTCCCTCAACAAGGAAGAACTCAAAGGCGTCGTCATGCGCATCCCAACCCGCGATGAGATCCAACCCATCGCCAACGAACAGGCTGTCGTCGAATTTTATTCCCGCTAACTGACGGCCGGCTTCGAGTGAGGCCGGCCACGCAATTATACGGACCCCCGGATTGGCGGGAATAACCTCCGGGCCGGTCAGATTACAATTGCACCCCACAACCATATGCCAGTACGCCTAGGACGCTTCGAAATGCCCAAACGGTTGACCAAGGAAGAGTCGACCGCCACCGAGACTTACGCCAAGTTCGTCGCCGAACCGTTTGAAACCGGCTACGGCCACACCATCGGCAACTCCCTCCGGCGTGTGCTGCTCTCCTCCCTCGAGGGCGCCGCCATCACCTCCGTCAAGATCGACGGCGCCATGCACGAGTTCACCACCGTCGAAGGCGTCGTCGAAGACGTCACCGACATCGTCCTGAACCTTAAACAGGTCAAGTTCAAAGCCCACTCCCGCGACCCCCAAATGCTCCTCCTCGCCGTCCACAAGGACGGCTCCGTCGTCGCCGGCGATATCCAGCTCAACCAGAACATCGACCTCGTCAACCCCGGCCAGCTCATCTGCACCCTCGACAAGAAAAAGAAATTCGAGATGGAACTCGAAGTCAAAATCGGACGCGGCTTCTGCCCGGGCGACGAAAACAAAAAACCCGACCAGCCCATCGGCGTCATCGCCATCGATTCCCTCTTCTCCCCCGTCACCCGCGTCCGCTATGCCGTCGAGGACGCCCGCGTCGGCCAGCGCACCGACTACGACCGCCTGATCCTTGAAATCTGGACCGACGGCCGCATCACCCCCGATGACGCCCTCACCCAAGCCTCCGCCATCCTCCAGCATCACCTCGACGTGTTCGTCGGCTACGACAAAAACGCCGTGGAGTTCGAGGAGGTCGTCACCAAGGAGGATGACGAGAAAGCCCAGCTCAAGAAGATCCTCAACATGAGCGTCAACGAAATCGAGCTGAGCGTCCGCGCCGCCAATTGCCTCAACAACGCCAATATCACCACCGTCGGCCAGCTTGCCATGAAGACCGAGCAGGAAATGCTCAAATACCGCAACTTCGGCAAGAAATCCCTCAACGAAATCAAAGACAAGCTCGCCACCCTCGGCCTGTCCCTCGGCATGAACCTCGACACCACCCTCCTGGAAAGCCCCAAGGACGACCTCAATAAACTCACGCTCTAGCCCTATGCGACACCGCAAACGAACCGCCAAACTGGGGCGCACCTCGGAGCATCGCAACGCCATGCTCGCCAACCTCGTCTGCAGCCTTATCAAACAGCGCCGCGTCACCACCACCCTCGCCAAAGCCAAAGCCGCCCGCTCCGTCGCCGAAAAAATGGTCACCCTCGGCAAACTCGGCTCCCTTCACCATCGCCGCCTCGCCGCCGCCCGCCTCCACCAGGAGGACGCCTGCCGCGTCCTCTTCAAGGACATCGCCCCCTTCTTCAAAGACCGCGACGGCGGCTACACCCGCATCGTCCGCCTTCACCCGCGCATCGGCGACGCCGCCTCCATGGCCATCCTCGAGTGGATCGACATGCCCGCCCCCGCCAAACCCGCCGCCGACAAGCCCGCCGCCGAAACCGCCCCCGCCCCTTCCAAGACCGACGGCGCCGAGCCCGCCCCTTCCAAGACCGACGGCGCCGAGCCCGCCCCTTCCTGATCGCGCAGGCCTCCCGGCTATCTTCATGCCGTTGCGACGCCACGGTCCCCCGGCCGCTTGGCTTGGAAGGGATCCGCATGCGCAGCGATGGAGCCCTTCACGCTTCCTGGAACCGCAGGTGGACGCGTTCCAGCGCGTCCGCGACTTCCCCTTGAGGGCATGCGTTGCACCGAGCACTGGACCCTGGCGGGGCCTGGGGGCGTCGAGCGGCATCGAGGTTTGGTTCGCACCTCCCTGCGCAAAAGGGGTCAGGTCTCAACATTCAACATTTGCCTCGCGCTTTCGACGGCGTTCCGCAGCGGTTTCTCCCGGGCCAGACGCCGCTCATACCGCTTGACGGCTACGCTCACCGCGGCGTAATCCAATCCGCCCACCGCCACCCCCAACTCGCGCAACGGCAATCCGCAGTGCCGCCGCCCCAAATACAGCGCCAGCTCCCGTCCCCAATCGCCATGGCGTTCCCGCAGCGTTTCCCATCTTTCCCCACGCACGCGTTCCACGACCCGCACCACCTGGTTCCACGTCGGCCGCTTCACTAATGCCCGACGTTGGGGCTGCTCGCGCGGCGAACCTCCCATCAGGCGACGCACCTTCTCCACAAACTGTTTTCCGCCCAAGATGATCCGCGCCTGCATGTGATCCCACGGGCTTTCCTCCAATCCTTGCCGGATTGCACTTTCCACATAGCGCGCATACACCATGTGCCGTGCCCGGACTCCTCCCTTGCCACACCGATCCAAGAGCACCGACGTCGTCAGCCATGCCGGAGCGGGTTCCAGCCCCGCATAGGCACGATACGAGCTCCAGCGGTAGTGCCGTAGGGGCTGCACCCGCTCGCGGACCTGCGCCGCGTCGGGTTTGCCCCGCACCCCCAGCCGATCCGCTTGCCGTGCCCGCTTATCCAATTCCAACCGGGTTATCCGCACCGGATTCAGATGCACATAACGGCTCAGTTCCAGACCCCACACTTCGGCCTCGACGAGCTCTGCGCCAAACCGCCCTTGAAATAATGGCCCCACCCGATGATGTCGCCGGTTGAATCCCATGCTGTAGCTGGTCTGCAACCAGTGCATTCCCCGCGACAGGTTCGCCTCCGCACCGAGCTGCAGGATCAGGTGATAATGGTTGTCCATGAGCACATAGCCATGGATGACCCACCCGAACATTGGCACGGTTTCCTGGACCAATGCCAGCCACCGCCGCCGGTCACGGTCATCCGTGACGATTGCCCGTCGGTCAACGCCGCGGCCGGTCACGTGAAACCACGCGCGCGGCCATTCAACCCGCAAAGGACGAGCCATGCGAAAAGCATGCCCCATGTCGCACCATGCATCAAGGCAAATGTTGAATGTTGAGACCTGACCCCAAACGTCGAACGTCTCGCCATGGCAGAGAACCACGCGGCCGCATGGCAGCGGCATGGCGGCCCGGGCGTATGACGGCGCCGTCTGTCAGCGCTGCATCGGCGTCACCAGCCGGTAGAACCGGCTTCCGGCGGCGCCGGCATCCGGATCAACCACCTGGATGAGGTTGGTGACGGCCAGCGGTTCGAGGTTCGTCAGCACCAGCCACGCGCCCGACGCCGGGTTGTTCCGGTGCAGCACCGAATACCCAATGCCCGGCATCGCCATGAACCGGATCACCGCCGCGCCGCTGCCGCCGTTGGCCAGGCTCACCTTCAGCACGCTGAGCGCGCTGTTCGGATCCGTGCCGCTGATGGCTTCCTGGACATTGCTGCGGCCGTCGCGGTCGGGGTCCAGGTCGGCGTCGGCCGGGTCGGTGGGATCGAGACCGTATTGCAGTTCCCAGGCGTCCGGCATGCCGTCGGTGTCGCAGTCGCCCAACTGAACCACAAGGGTGGCCACGTCGCTGGTGGCGGCGCCGCCGGTGTTGGTGACGACGACGGTGTAGTCGCCCTGGTGGGCGGGGAGGGGTTTGGCGATGGCGTAGGTGGCGTTGGTGGCGCCGGCCAGCGCGTTGGTGCCATTGAAAAACCACTGGTAGCCCAGCGGCGACGGGCTGGTGGCATCGACGACGAACACCGCGGGCATGCACGGGGTGACGATCTGGTTGGTGGGTTGCAGAACGATCTGAGGACCGGCGGGTGCGGCTTCGACGGTCAATTGCGCCACCGAGCTGGTGGCGCTGCCCAGGTAATTGCTCGCGACGGCAACATAGGCGCCCTGGTTCGCCGCCTCGACGTCCGCCAGCACCAGGCTCGCGTTGGTCGCACCCGGAATCGGCGTGGTGTTAAAGAACCACTGATACCCGATGGGATCGGTGCCGCGGGCTTCGGAAACCAGCGTGGCGGTGCCGCCGGCCGCGATCGTTTGATCGGCCGGCTGAAGGGCGAAGAACGGCGGGGCGTTGGACACGACGACGGACAGCTTTGTGCTGAGCAGGCTGCCGCCGGCGTTGGTGATGCCGACGTCGTACACCCCCGTGTGCAGGTTCGACTTGAGGTTGTCCACCGCCAGCACGGCGGTGTTCACGTTCGAATCGCACACGATGATCGCGAAGTACTGGTTCGGGGTGGGCCCGCTGCTCAATCGGAACCGGAAGCCCATGGGCGGATTGCCGGTGGCGGTGATGGACATGGTGTAACTGCGGCCTTCGAGCAGGTTGGTGCCCGGGCTGATGGCCAGCGGCACCAGGATGCCCGGGCGCTGTTTGACGGTCAGCCGCGCCGGGTCGCTCTCGCGCGAGCCGATGGTGTCGCTGACGAGGACCGCATAGTAGCCGTCGTTGATGTCGAAGCGGGCGTTGGTGATGGTGATGGAGGCGTTCGTGCCCCAGGGGATGTCCACTGCGTAGCGCCGCCACTGGTACGTCAGCGGTCCGGTGCCGACGGCGCTGACGGAGAAGGTCACGTTCGAACCTGCATTCACGAGTTTGCCTTCAGGCTGAACCGTGATCACGGGCACGGTCTGGACGCGGAGCACGGCGTTGCTGCTCATGGCCACCCAGCCCGCACTGGACACCAGGACCGAGTAGGTGCCCACGTGGCTGGCGCGGGCGCTTGGAATCAGCAGGGTGGCGTTGGTGGCGCCGTCGATCAGCCGGCCGTTGCAACGCCACGCGTAGGTGAACGGCCCGGCGCCTTCCACCTCCACAAGGAACGACACCGGCTGGAGTTCCACCACTGTCTGATCGGCGGGGTGGACGGTGATGACAGGGATCGCGCCTGTGCCGGCCGCGGTTCCGGGCGTCGGCGTCGCCGCTCCCCAGTGGGCGGGGTCATTCCCGTATTCGCCCAGCGCGCGCCGCTGCAACGCGTAGCCCAGCCCGTCTGCGGCCCCGGGCCAGGGCGCTTGGTCGGCGTACTTGATCCGCTCCACCAGCACCCACGGCACGTCGCCGTCGGCGGCGTCGGGCACATCCGGCTTGACCAGTTCGACGCGGTCGGAGGCGTTGTTGAGCTCGCCGTCCCACGGGCCGTAAACCGGCACTCCGGCGGGGACGCCGTTGCGCAAGCGGAACGCCTCGACCTCGGCGTCCTGGGACGGGTCGAAGCCGACGACCAGGGCGTAGCCGCCTGGCGGCAGGCTCTGGTGGGTGGGGAAGGTGAAGGCGACGGCGTCGCGCAGGCGCCACGTGTTGGTGGAATGATCCGGATCGTACAAGGGCGCGCTCTCCGCGGAAATGTTGTGGAGTTCGACGTATTCGTCCGCGTTATTGTCCTGCCAGTCGCCGTCCACGAACACGTCGGGCGGGTGGTACATGATTTCGCTGATGACAATCGGCCCCACAAGCGGTCCGGCATTGACGCGGGTCAGGGTCGGCGCCGATTGCGCCACGAAATGGTCCTCGCCGACGCTGGTGACGTGCCGTCCGAAGGTGACGCCGCTGGGCGCCGCGCCGAAGTCGAATCCCTGCATGTAGCCGGTGAGGTTGGTGGTTGCGTCGCCGGACAGCAGATACACCTCGTCGCCGTCCGCATCCAGCGCGAAGGGCTGGAGGACGCCCGGCGCGGGGCTGGCGGCGTTGAACTGCGATTCGTCGAAGCAGAGGTAGCCCCCCGCCGGGATCACGGTGCCCTCGGCGATGCGGTATTTCCAGGGCGTGTTGGGGTCGTCGGTCAGGAACCAGCCGCCCAGGTCCACGTTCGTCGCGGTCGGATTGTACAGCTCGATCGTGTCGAGCGTTGGCGGATCGGTGTGCGTCAACGCCTCGTTGATGACGATCGGCGCCAGCACCGGAACACTCGGCGAAGCCTCGCCCGGCGACCCCAGGTAGCCGCTCGCGCGCCATTGCGACTTGCGTCCCCACGCGTCCGGCTCGGCCAGCTCGTCGACCGCGATCAGCGAGAACCCCAGGCCGTCCGTGAGCGGATACCAGCCGTCGTCATACTCGAAGTCCAGGATCTCCTCGTTCATGGCGTCAAGCAGCCGCAGCCGTTCGCCGCCGTTTTCGAGGAAACCGTCGTATTCGCCGGCAATGGCGAATCCGGCGCCGTAGCGGGACGCGAACGCGTTTGTGCTGGCGACGATGAGGACCGTCTGGCCCGGGGCGAGGCTGGTGACGGCGCTGCCGGTGAACCCGAAGTAGATGCCGTTGGTGAAGTGAATGCCGGCGAGGTCGAGCGCGACGGGGCCGACGTTCTTGAGTTTAAGGTATTCGAAGTCCTGCTGCGTGTCACCCGGGTTATACATGATTTCCGTCACGCGCAGGTATTGCTGGGCCAGGCTGGGCTCGCCCGCATAGGTTCGGCTCGCGACGGGCCGTCCCTGGCGGTCGGCGAGCAGGATCGTCTCGCCCCGGGCCGACAGCTGGCCGCGGTAGGGGCCGACGACGAACAGGCCCTGGCCGCCGCGGGGGTCCGTGGTGCGGGCGCGGAACTGGCGGACGTTGGGCGAGACGTAGAGGGTGTCGCCGGCGGGGATGACGGTGCCTGGGGCGAAGGTGAAGTCGACGCCGCCCGAAAGGGTCCAGCCGGAGAGGTCGGCGGCTTCGGCGCTGTGGTTGACCAGAACGATGTATTCCTGATCCTGGTTGCCCGAGGCCGGGTTGAATTCGACCGCGGTGATATCGATGAGGAGGGTATCGGACTGGCTGAGGGGGATGCCGGCGTTTTGGGCTTTGCTGATGCCGACGGGCAGCGCGGTGTTGGTGACGCAGTGTTTGACGTGGAAATGGTGGCGGCGTTTGACGATGAACTCGTTGATCATGGCGGTGACGCCATTGGTCATGCGGATGCCGGGATCGAAGTTGCACTGGCCACCCTTGCCCGGCCAGCCCCAGTAGTTGCGGTCCAGCTCGGCTTCTTCGGCGATCAGGTCGCGCCACTCGAGGACCTTCTGTTCCATGGGCAGCTCCTCGAGGGGCGTGCCGGGCGGCTTGACGCAGGTGTCCATCATGGTGCGCATCCGCCGCAGGAACATCTCGCGCAGGGGGGCGTATTGGAACACGGTGTCGTAGACGCGGTTGAAGTTGTTGGGGGCGCCGGGGCCGCTTAGCGCCAGGGTCTGGGAGGAGCCGTATAAGGGGTGGGCTTTGTGGATATCGTTGGTGGCCTGCACGCCTTCGATGACCGAAGTGGTGCTGCCTTCGTAAAAGATGGCGCCCCAGGAGAGGTTGACGTCGAACGCGATGATGCGCCAGAGGTTGTCGCCGTCGTTGTCGTGGTAGAGGCTCATGTTGGCCCAGACGTCGTCGTTCTCGTGCGCCCAGCGGGCGGCGACGAGGTAGTTGATGGCGTTGGGCACGTCGAATTGCTCGAAGAAATTCGTGCCACGGGTGCCCACCGAGTTGGTTTCATAGAGGCTGGCGGCCAGCGCCGCGTAATCGTTGTCGTTGTCCCATTTGCGGGTCTTCTTTTCGAAGCCGCCGGTGCTCTGGCGGCTGGGCTGGACGGTGCCGGCCGCGTTGTAGAGGGCGCCGTTGGGATCGAACCCGATGCGTTCGAGGAGGTCGGCGACCTGGACGTCGTTGTGGTTGGCGAGCTGGTAGAACTTGCCGTTGAGTTGGAGCCGGACCGGGTAGTAGAAACTGCCGGGCGACCCGATCAGGTCGCACAGCCAGAACGTCAGCCCCTGCCGCATGTAGGTCGGGTCCGGATAATCGGCGACAAAGGAGGTTTTGCTGATGCGCGGGGCGGGGCGGTCGGGCTTTCCGAAGCCGGCGCCGGCGTGGCGGAAGAGGTGGTCGCGGTTGAACTCGAAGCGGTGGGATTTCTTGGCGTAGCCGGCGGTGGTGTTGCCGCGCAGCTGCACCTGGATGTTGTCGTAAAACTCCCCGTCGTAATAGAGCGACACCCCGCGGGAGCCGGCCTGCGAGTCGGCGCCGGTCTGCGAGGTGGCTCCGGGTCCTGGTTGGAGGATGGTGGCGGGCGCGAACAGGTGGATGATGGGCAGCTTGCTGGTGACGTAGTCCGGGTTGACGACGGTGCCAAGGTATTCGGTGGAGTCGGCGCCGTTGAACAGCGGCCAGCGCGACCCGTTGCCAAGCGCGTCGGTGGCGCGGATGAACCAGCGGATCATTTGGCCGTTCGTGCCTGCGCTCGCCGGAATGGTGGCTCCATACCAGCCGTCCCCCGCCGCGCCGTCGCCGTGCGCGCCGTCGTCGGCCATGGCCACTTCGATTTCCGGGTTGAACATGGTGCGGTAGCGCATGACGACGCTGCCGACGGCATTGAACGTGGGCACCACCTGGGCCGTCACCACGAGGTCCTGGTCGTCCAGGGGCGTGTTGGGGGTGTGCGTGGGGTTCAGGATGGACGGGCCGGGGTAGATGACGCCGCCGATGTTTTCCATGCCGGGTGTGGCGGGTGAGAAGTAGAGGGGATTGGAGCTGGCGGCGGCGACGTAGGTGACCACCAGTTCGGCCTGGACCAGGAAATCCTCGTTGCCGGCGGCGCGGTTCAAGCCCTGGATTGCCAGCAGGTTGGCGCCCGCCTGCAGCGTCAGCGCGCCCAGGCGGATGTCCTGCACCACGCCGGGCGAGTGGTCGGCGGTGGCGGCCGAGTCGTAGGCCAGCGTCGCCGGCGCGTTGGCGCGGGCGGCCTCGCTGCCGTTGAGAAACGCCACGAACCCGTCGTCATACCGCATCTTCAGCGTCAGCGCCGCCACCCGCGTCGGATCCTCGATCGTAAAGGGCAGACGCACGTAGGCGCTGGCGTTGATGTTCGACATCGCGGACGCGATGTCCGTCTTGACGTAGGGCGTGACGGCCACGACTGCTGGTTGGAGCGCTCCCTGGTAGAGGGAGGCGATTTCGGCATCGTTCAGCGCGCGGTGGTAGGCCACGACCTCGTCGATCTGGCCGTTGAAGAAGTTGCCGGCGGCGTCGTAGATGCCGCCGCCCCCGATGTTGAAGTGGGAACTGGAAGAGCCGTAGCTGGTGGTGGCGGTGTCGCCGCTGCCCGCCTGCACGCCGTTGATGAAGATGCGGATGGTGCTGCCGTTGCCGACGGCGGCCACATGGAACCAGGTGCCCACCGTGGGCGTATAGGTCACATTCAACGAACCGCCGCTGGGCGTCCAGCATTGCAATGTTCCGGCGCTGATGAAACCGAACTCGACACAATCGTTTTGCCCGAACAACCCGGTTCGAGAAAACGACGTGGTGGCGCACTTGACCCAGCCGGCGATGGTGAACGCGCCGACCCCGTTGAGCAGGCTGTTGTTCACGCTCACATAGCTGCTGCTGCCGTTGAAGGTGGGCGCCGTGTTGTTTTCCTCAAACCCGGCAAAGGCCGGCGGGCGTGGCCCGGCGCTTCCGAGCGTCGCGCCCGAGTAAAGGCCGTTCAGGCCGGCGCCGCTGCCGGCATTGGCCGCCGTGGTGCCGCTCGTCTCGCTGAACCGCCAGAAACCGACCGGCTGCGTCGGCGCCACGACCGCGCCGTAATCGGCCGACGTGGCATTTGGGTTGCCGTAGCCGACGCCGTTGGTGCCCGGCGTCCATGTGCTGTCATCGTAGCCGAGCTGCGTCCAAGCGAGGCCGTCGTTCGCGTTGAGCGGCACGCGCACCCGCGCCGGGGCGTTGGTGGCGATGACCGTTTCATTGGTCGTGAGTGATCCCACGCCGTAGGACACATTTACGGCCTGCGGCGGATACAGCTTGAAGTGGCTGACGATGGTGCCGGTGTCGCCCCGCACCAGCGCGAGGTCCTCGCCTCCCGCCGAGAGTTTGAAGCTGGTGTGCAGCGGCGCGCCGGGCACGCGCCGGTTCTTTTCCGAAGCCCAGACCAGCAGGTAGCCGCCGCTGACAAGGTTGGTGGCCGGGAAACGCCACTTGGTGAGGTTGTCGAGGTTGTCGGTCAGATACCAGTTGTCGAGGTCGACCGCGGCGGCGGTGGGGTTGTGGATTTCGATCCAGTCCGAGTAATCGCCGTCCTCGTCCATGACGGCGCTGACGTTCCAGGCCATGAACTCGCTGATGTAGGGCTGCGAGGTGGCCGCGTTGGGGTCCAGCGTGTATTCCCAGGCGCCGCCTCCAAAGGGGTTGGCTGCGGCGGACTGGTCGGTGATGCCGTGGCTGGCGATCCACGCGACTTGGACCTGGCCCGTGGGGGGCTGCGGGAAGCTGAACATATAAGTGTCGGCGGCGCGTTCCACCATGCCGGTGGCGGCGTTGCCGTTGATCAACAAGTCGGCGGCATCCACGCCGGTCACGGCCTCGCTGAACAGGACGCTGATGTTCGTGAGCCATCGCACCGTCGCGCCGGCGGCGGGCGACGCGCTGGCCAGGACGGGCGGGGTGTTGTCCACGAGCGTGTAGTACCAGTTCCCAAGATCGTCCTCGCGATCGAACGGATTGGGCGGCAGCGCCTCGTCGGCAATCCCGTGGGCCGCGTCCCAGGTGATTGTCACCGTCCCATACGCGGGTTGCGGAAACCAAAACTGGTAGGTCGTGCTGCTCAGGGGCGTCATGCCCGAGGCCCGCGCGCCGTTCAAAAGCAAATCATAGGCGTCCACGCCCGTGACTGGCTCACTGAACGTCACCGTGAGTTCCGTCAGCCGGTTCACGGTGCTGTAGGGCTCCGGGGTGACGCTGACAATGACGGGTGGGTTGGTTTCGACGAGGATGGAATCCAGCGACGCGTCGAAGCCGAGGTCGCTGCTGCCCAGGCTGCTTTGGAAGACTTGCACGGCCATCATGTTGGTGCCGTCAACCAGGTAGGTCGGCGGCGCCGGCAGGCTGTAGCTGGTGAACGCAACCGGCTCGGCGGCGTTGACGAGGAAATCGGAGATGCTGACGGCGGTGCCGGGCGGGTTGGTGCTGTTGACCCGCAGGACTTCGGTGCCGTTGATCCATGCGATGAACCCGTCGTCCACGAGCGCCCCCATCCGGAGCGCGGCGATCTCGTTCACGTTGGTGACCACAAACGGCAGCCGGAGAAAGATGCACCCGTAAACCCCCGACATGCCGGTGATCTGGGTTCCGCCCGCAAGCGCGTCGCCATACCAGAACGGCGCCGGTGCCGACACGAACTCGGCGTCGTTGAAGCCGTTGGTGCGCCAGGCGTTGACGGGCGACGAGGCCTCGGTGCTGCCGGGGCGCCAACGCCAAGTGGCTCCGCGTTCAAACAACGGCGCGGCGGCGGCTTGCGCCACAAACGCCAGCACCATCATGGCAATCGCAAAACGAATCTTGTTCATAGGTGGATCCAGGAATTCAGAGGGCCAAGAACCCGTGCCCGACGCCCGCGCCAGGCCCGATTCCATCGTCCTGCGCCGCCCATGGCGGGCGGCGGCATGCGCGGGTTCGGGGAACTGGGATCGCGGCGATGGTTGAGGACACAACACAACTCACAGCCGGTTCGCACGGCGACACAAGGCTGAACGGTTCATGGGTTAGTGATCCAGCAAACGTAGCAACAATGAGGGCGGAAAACAACCCCTAAAATGACCGTCCCCGCGCCCCCGCGCCCCCGCACGCCCCATGGCCATTGACAAAATCGGGTGTGCTGACTGCGCCGCAGGCTCTTACTCCTGCTCTTGCTCTTGCTCTTGCTCGCTAAAGCCGTGCCGACGAGGAGCAGGAGCACGAGGAAGAGCACGAGCAAGATGAAGCGCGCCGGCTCAGGTGCTGGCGATGTCAAGCCCCACCGACTTTGTCCACCTCCTTGCCGCGCACCCCGGCCGTTCTTTGGGTTTTGAACTCGATCCGGGGACGGACCTATGCTGGCTCCCATGGCGCGGCCACCGTTCATCGAGTTGGGCACCCCGCGGGCAAAAACCCGGATCCCGATCTTGTACGAGGACCGGGCGGCGCTGGCGATCGACAAGCCCGCCGGCTGGATGCTTGTGCCGTTCTCGTGGCAGCGCACCCCGCGCAATCTCCAGGCCGCGGTCATCTCCTCGATCGCCGCACGGGATTTCTGGGCGAAATCGCGGAACCTGAAGTTTCTGCGTCATGTGCACCGGTTGGATGCCGAGACCACAGGCATCCTGCTGTGGGCCAAAAGCCAGGGCGCGCTCGACACGTTGAGCGCGCTGTTCGAGTCGCGCCGGATGACCAAAACCTACCTGGCCGTCGTCCGCGGCCAGCCGCGGTCGTGGAGGTGGACCTGTGAGGCCAGCCTTGCGCCGGACCCGCGGCGGATCGGGCGCATGGTGGTGGATTCCGACGGCGGGAAGCCGGCCGCCACCGTCTTTCGGGTCGTCGGGTCCAACGCCGGCTTCAGCCTGATCGAAGCCCGCCTCCTCACCGGCCGCACCCACCAGATCCGGGTGCACTTGCTCGAGGCCGGACACCCGGTTGTCGGGGACGAGCTCTACGGTCCGCCGGCGGCATCCCGGCCCCGGCCGGGGCGGGCTCCGGGCCGGTTTTCCCTGGGGCTGCGCGCGGTTCGTCTCGAGTATCTTGATCCGTTCCGGCGCGAACCGGTCCGGATCACGGCGCCGGCGGAGGCGTTTCTTCGGGCGTTTGGCCTGGCCCCTGATCTTTGGCCTGACCGCCCCAGCCCAGCGCTTGCCTGAACCATGCGGGCGGACGCACCGGCCTGCCCTCGCGATCCGTGAACGCGTGCACCGTGTAGCCTGCCGCCACCGCCTTCCCCGTGCCCGCCTGCACGATCGTCTCCTCCAGCCGCACCCGCGCCCGCCCGGCCACACCCAGCCGGGTCGTCATCTCCAGCAGATCGTCATACCGGGCGCGCCCGTGGAACTCGACGTGGGCTTCCACCAGCGGCAAAAAAAGACCCCGCGCCTCCATGTCCGCATAGGGCAAACCGTGGTGACGCAGAAACTCCGTCCGCCCGCACTCGAACCACTCCAGCGCCCGCGAATTGTAAAACGTCCCCATCTGATCGGTCTCGCTGTAGCGGACGCGGAAGATGATCACATGACTCAACGGCGCCGCGCCGGCATGGGCGGTGCGGACGGGGTTGGAGGGCGGCGACTGCATGGGGCTATTGCATCAGAACGCCCGCCTCGCGGCAAGCACCGGGCGGGGCGGCCGAGTGGGGGTTCCGGATTCTCGCGCGACGGGCGTGAAACTTCGGGCGCAGCCCGGCCGCAGCCCAAGGGTAGTCACCGCGAAAAGGCGCAACGTGATGTGGGCCACAGATGACGCAAACGTCGTCGTCATCTCGGCTTGCTTCAGGCGGCGAACGCCCCCTAGAGTTTCGGGGACCGGGCGGGGCGCGTGATGTTCGGCCCGGCACGACGCACATGTCCGACTCCTACATCCAAGACCTGTTTGCCGAGCGCATCGGCGGGCGCCATTACGGCAAAACAACCGCCATCTACAAGTTCGAAAAAATCAAGCGCGCCCGGCGTGCGGCGCTGGCGGCCCATCCGGGCGCCGAGATCATCGACATGGGGGTGGGCGAGCCGGACGAGATGGCGTTTCCGGAAGTGGTGGAGCAGTTGTGTCGGGAGGCGCGCAAACCCGAGAACCGCGGCTACGCCGACAACGGCGATGCGGTGTTGAAGCGAGCGGCGGCGCGGTATCTGGAGCGGGTGTGCGGGGTGGCCGGGGTCGATCCGGAGACGGAGGTGGTGCATTCCATCGGCAGCAAGGCGGCGCTGTCGATCCTGCCGGCGGCGCTGGTCAACCCGGGGGATGTGGTGCTGATGACGACGCCCGGCTACCCGGTGTTCGGGACGCATGCGGAATACCTGGGCGGCCGGGTGCACGCCTTGCCGCTCACGGAGGCCAACGGCTTTCTGCCCGACCTGTCGGGAATTCCCGGGGACGTCCTGCGCAGGGCGAAGGCTCTGGTGCTCAATTACCCGAATAATCCCACCGGGGCCAGCGCCACCGCGGACTTCTTCGCCGCGGTGGTCGAGTTTGCGCGCCGCCACCGGCTGGTGGTGGTGCACGATGCGGCGTATGCGGCGCTGGTGTTCGAGGGCAAGCCGCTGAGTTTTCTGGCGGCGCCCGGGGCGAAGGGGGTGGGGGTGGAACTGCATTCGTGCAGCAAGAGTTTCAACATGACGGGCTGGCGCTGCGGATTCGTCGCCGGCAACGGGCGGCTCGTGAAAGCCTATGCGGACCTCAAGGACAACACGGACTCAGGCCAGTTCCTGGCGATCCAGCACGCGGCCGCCTACAGTTTTGATCACCCGGAAATCACCGGGCAGATCACGGAGAAGTATGCGCGGCGCATGACCATGCTGGTGCGCACGCTGCAGGAGGTCGGTTTCGCCGCCCAGGCGCCCAAGGGCTCGTTCTTCCTGTATGTCCGGGCCCCGAAAGCCGCCGTCACGCGCAAGGGGCAGCGCATCGAGTTCGGGACCGCCGAGGACGCCTCGCAATGGCTGATTAGCGAGAAGCTGGTGTCGACCGTGCCCTGGGACGACGTGGGGGGTTACCTGCGGTTCAGTGTGACCTTTGCGGCGCAGGGGCTGGAGGAGGAGCGGCGGGTCTTGGGGGAGTTGGGGGCGCGGTTGGGCGATGTGCAGTTTGAGTTTTGAGCCGCGCAAGAATTGCGCATCGGATTGTGCGGGGGCCGCGTGCATTGGGGCTTGGGGATGGCGGTTTCATGGTGGAAAGGTGGGTGGCGGGGTGGGGTGTGGGGAAGATGTGAATAAGCGTGAACAGGGCGCGGTTTTGCGGGAATAGGTTGACGTGCAAATTCTTAGGGTGAAAGTGCTTGGGTTTGTGTTGGCGTGCGTGAACAAGTTGTGCGCAAAAACTTCACATTTTTTCCTTGCATCTTCATCGCGAACGTAGTCTAGTTTCTTGAAGACGGCGTGTAAACGGACCGAACGCAGCGAACCATGCAGATGCCGGCCACGAATATGAATCGTGGTTCACCTTGGGTGCCAAGGCGGAGGAACGGGTTCAGCCTGATCGAGTTGCTGGTGGTGATGGTGGTGATTGCCATCATGTCGGCGCTGTCGTTGGTGGCGCTGAGCAGCGCCAAGGAGAAAAGCCGGGCGATGATGTGCCGCAGCAATATGCGGCAACTGGCCATGGCGTTTCACATGTATGCGGATGAAAACAGCGATTTTCTTCCGTGGCCCGGAGGCGAGCCTGACCGCGCCAATTACAATCCCCATTATCAGGCCGACTGGTGCGCGGGCGGCCAGCCTGCCGAACACATCGGCAACCCGAAGAAGTGGGATGAGACGTTCGGGTTCCATGCCGAGGCGGGATCGGTTTTCTCGTTTGTGATGAGCCGTCCGCGGATGCCCTACAGCGAAACCAACAAGGAAGTGTATTCGGTTTATCGGTGTCCGAGCACCGGGGATGTAGGCGAGGCGTTGCGGGTGAATTACGCCGCCAATCTGTTCATGGATCCGGGCCAGCCTTTTGGTGACGGTCGGGTGGGGCCTTATGGAGTGTTGAAGACCTCGGTGGTGGATCCCCTGCAGAAGGTGCTGCTGATGAACGAAGATCCCAACCGGCTCAGCAGCCCCGGATTCGCCCCCACGCCCACCTCCCTAAAGGGGACGCCCGTGATGCACCAGGGCAAAGTCAACGTCAGCTTCATGGACCTCCACATCGAAGCCCTCAGCATCCGATTCGTGGAGTCCATGCAAACTGAACACGCGGATCGATATTACAATCTCGGCAGGTAACCTCAACCCCCGCCACCGGCGCGTGCCGGTTGAGAACGCCGCATGCCGCAACGCCCCGCGGCAGGCGCGGCCGGGTCCTCCGGGGCCAACACCTTCGTTCGGAGGGTTCGCTTGAAAGTCGCCCACCCGTCATGACGCGTCATTGCCACCATTGCGGATGGGAGTGGCCCCTGCCCGGCTCCCCCGGCCGCACGGATGTCTGCCATCAGTGCGGCGCGGACCTGAAGGTGTGCCTCAACTGCGTGAGCTACAACCCGCGCGCCGCGCATCAGTGCCGCGACCGCCGGGCGGACCCGGTTCAGGAGAAGCACCTGGCCAATTTCTGCGAGTATTTCGAATTCGCGCTCCGCACGTGGACGCCCAAACCCGGCGGCGACGCCCGCGCCCAGGCAGCGCGGGACCAGTTGAAGAGACTGCTCGGGGACTGACATGGAGGCTTGCGGACGGCAGACGGGACAGTGGGGGCGCGGCCGGGGCAGGGGGTGGAGGCGGGTGCTGAAGGCGGCGCGTGCCGGAAAGGCGGCGGCGCATGGGCCGGCCGGCTCGGTGCCCGTGGAGGACGCGGCGAGGTGAATCCCCCAAACGCTCCTCCGGAGCCCCGCCGCGCCACGTCCGTGCGGGTGAATCCCCCGGTGGTGGACGAGTCGTTTGTGGCGTTCTCGGTCTCACCCCGGCGCCTGGACGTTCTCTGGCGCCGGGGATGGCGGCATTTCGGGCCCCAGTTTGCCCGCTATTCTTACCGCCGATGGTACCATCGTGTCCTCCCTGTGCGCCCCTTGCGCATCCATCTCGAGCGCTGTGTGCTGTCCAGAAGCCACCGCCGAATCCTCCGCCGCAACCGGGATCTCGACGTCGCCATCCGCTCCCCTGTGATCGACGAGGAACGCCGCCAGCTGTTCGAGGAGCACAAAGCCCGGTTCGCCACCCAAGTGCCCGACTCGCTCGACAATTTCCTCGGACCCGCCCTGGAGGTGTATCCTTGCGAACTGATGGAGGTCAGCGCGCGTCTGGACAACCGCCTGGTTGCCGCCAGCTACCTGGATGTCGGATGGTGCAGTGTCTACAGCGTCTACGGGATGTTCAGCCTGGCCGAGGCGCGCCGCAGTCTCGGGATTGCCACCATGCTTTGGGAAATGGCCTACGCCCGGGAGCGCGGCGCCCGCTATTACTACCTCGGCTACATTTTCGGCGCGCCCTCCGTGCTCGATTACAAGAAACAGTTCACCGGCCTGCAGGCCTACGACTGGCGCCAGCGATGGCGCCCGGTCACCCGCCGCATCGGCGTCGGCAACCAGGCCTGGCGGGGCGTGGCCTGACCGTTCGGGCCACGGCCGGCACGCGCGGCCGTGGTGGGCGGTGGTTCGAAGACCCCGAGGCGCCTCGAGAGGCCCTCGTGTTCAAGGGGGGGACGGGTTTCGGCGTTTTGAAGTCGCGGCGGGGTGGGATTTTGCCAGCCGGCATTTCTCACAGGGCGGTGAGCAATGCGGGCTAGGCCGCGTGGACCGCCTCGTACATCGCCACGATGTTTTCCGGGGGCGCGTCGGCGAGGATGTTGTGGACTTGCTGGAAGACGTAACCGCCGCCGGGCCCCCAAATGTTCATCAGGTTCCGGACGTGCTCCCGGATTTGCGCTGGCGTGCCGTGGATCAGGATGTCCCGCGTGTCGCAACCGCCGCCCCAGAAGGTCAGGCGGCCGCCAAAATCCCGTTTCAGCCCTGCAGGGTCCATTCCCTTGCAGGTGATCTGCACTGGGTTGATGATGTCCAGTCCCGCCTCGATCAGGCCGTCCAGCAATTCGCGCACGCCGCCGCAGCAGTGCAGCTGAATCTTGGCCTGGGGTGCCAGCGTCTTGACGCGCTTCCACATGGCGGCTTCGCGCGGCTGGAAGAACTCGCGGTACATCCTCGGCGAGATCTGCGGTCCCTGCTGCATCCCCAGGTCGTCGCCAAACAGGATGGTGTCAATGTGCGGCCCGACGGCGGCCAGGAAGCCCTCCAGGTTGCGCAGGTGAATCGCCACCACCCGGTCCAAAAACGCGTGCGCCCGACGCGGCTCGCCTGCCAGCAGCATCAGGAACTGGTCGTTGCGATAAAAAAACTGTCCCATCTCCAGCAGGTTGCCCCCGAACAAGGCCACGATGGCGCGGTCGGTCTGCTGCCGCAGCCGCCGGGCGCCTTCAGCCAGCACGCGCGCGCCGTTCGCACCGGCCGCCAGGGGGCCCGGGGGCGAGGCCACGCCGGTCCACATGGTTTCGGGGAACAGCGCTTCGATGCGGTCCAGGTCGTCCTGGTCGGCGAACGGGTAATACGTTTGCTCGAAATACAACACCCCCTCGGGCATTCGGGCGATGACGCGTCCGGTGGGCGAGCGCAGCACCCAGTCGCCGTGCTCCTTGCGGGGCGACACCCACGCGGGCATGAGGCACGGGGTGCCGTCGGGCAACACCCATTCGCTCCAATGGTGGTCCTCAAGCGCAAACGCGCGTCCCAGTTCGATCGTATCGACCCGGAACAGCTCCAGCACGTCCTCGTCCACGATCGCCAGTTGCTGCACCGGATCGTAGACGCGGATCGGTCGCTTCGGGAGTCCCAGGTGATCGCGCAGCCGGGCGTAGGCGATGGCGGCAATGCCCGACGAGCGGTGCCCGGACAAGTCGATGGGAATCCGGTCAGGTTCGCGATGGTCCAGCGCCGTCAGAACTCGTTCTCGTGATGTCATGGCTCGTCCGCGAAAGCGTGCGCTGCGGGCGCGCGCGTGTAAACCCCGAAGTGCGCCTCCGCCCCGGGCGCGATCCGGACGAGGCGGCGACGGGGCGCGCCGCGGGCGATGAGCCGGTGCGCGTCGCCGGCCTCATGGGCGGGCGCCGGCCGGCGACGGCTCGGGGGCCGGCGTCTCCAGCTTCTGCCGGGCGCGGTCCAGCACGGATTCGGCGCGCTCGATGGCGCCTTCGGCGATGGCGGCGTCGTATTCCTTTTTCAGCGGTTCGTAGGCGGAGAGGTCGGCGCCGGACTTTTGCTGTTGGAGCAGCAGCTGCTGGACGGCGGCCCATTTGTCTTGCAGGGCGAGGACTTTTTGCTGGACCTCTTTCATCGCGGCCTGTTGGGAGGGGGTGAGGATGTTATTGACGCGGATGAGGACGCGCAGCTGGGCCAGTTTCTTGGCGCGTTCGAGCTGGAAGATCCTTTCCGATTGTGCCAGGACCTGGTCCTCGTCGACCACGGTTTGGCGGACCATGGGGGCGAGGCGTTGGGCCTGGTGCGTGATTTGCCCCTGCAACTCGGCCAGCTGCCCCGCCGCCCGGTTCAACTCGGACCTCAGGTAGCGCTGCTGGTCCGCGGTCAGCTTGAGCACCTTCTCAAAGCGCTGGATCAGCTCCGGTTCCGAAAAGCGCGTCCCGAGGATGTCGTTGGCGGAGGTCTGGGCGCGGGCGCCGGAGGGGTTGAGGAGGGGGGCGATGACGCCGGGGAGAACGGCCAGCAGGATGGAAAGGCGCGGGCGTCGCGGGTGGAGGCTGGTGTGCGTGTTCATGATTGTGTCGTCGCCGGGATGGGTCCCGGCGTGGGTTCAAGGTTTGGGCCTGCTGTCCAGGCGCTGTGTGTGCCCGCATCTAATCATGCCACGCCCGAAACTGCAACCGTCCCGCAAGGCCGGCGGCGGCCTCACCGAAACGTGGCGACAAACACCTGGTTGCACGGGGCGACGGGCGACGGCACGCGCCGCATGTAGGCGATCTTCCGTCCGTCCGGGGAAAACACGCACGCCTCGGGCCGCGGCGCGCCGGGCTCGTCCGTCCGCGGGGTCAAGGGCCGGGTCTGGCCGGTGGCGACTTCGGTGACGCATACCCTGCGGTTCATCACGTGCGCGATCCAGCGCCCGTCCGGACTCCAGGTGAAGGCCGACGCGATGCCGGTGGGATTGCGGGTGATCTGCGCCGGTGGCCCGCCCCGGGGGGACACGGACCACAACTGCACCACGCCGTCGTCGTCCTTCATCAGAAAAGCAATCCTGGACCCGTCCGGCGAAGAGCGCAGCCAATGACGCGGCCCCTGGAGGCCCGGGTGGGCGCGGTCGGCGGTGCGGGTCAGGCGCCGCTGGACGGTGCCGCGGGGCGGGTGGGGCATGCGGGTGGCGGTGCCGGCCAGGGGGGCGTCGCCGGGCAGGGTGACGTCCTCGGGCACATCCACCACGAACACCTCCGCAAGGGTTTCCCCCCGAGCCGTCACCACGTGCCCTTGAAACGCCAGCGCCCGCCGCTGGCGCGTGTCGTCGGAGCGTGTGTAACCGGCCGTGCCGATCCAGCCCTCCTCGAATGCCTTCCGGATCTCGTCCGAACCGGGCTTGGGCTTGGCCGTCGTGCGGGTCACCACCACCGTGAAATAGTCGCCGTCGTGGTTCCGCGGGTGGCCCCGGCTCACCCGGACCGGTCCGGCGGGCACGCTCACCCCCACGTTGCGGAGGTTCACGTCGTGGTCGGGGGCCGCCGCGGTGAACCGTTCCAGCACCGCGTCCTCGTAGGTGAAGCTGACCCACTCGCCCGCCCCGTCCCACACGTGCACATGCGAACCGCCCCGCAACGCGCCGGGCGTGAATGGCGGCGTCAAATCCCGCGCGTCCAGCGGCCGCGCCGCGCCGGGCCGGCGGACGTCGACCACGACGCCCTGCCGGCGCGCCGGACCATACGACCAGTCGGGCGTGGGATGTTCGGGGCCCAGGATGAACACCACCCTCCAGGCCCGCGGATGAAACGTCACCACCCCGCAATGGGCGCCGTGCCGGGCGGTGTACAGACGCCGCACCTCGCCCGAGCGCACGTTCACCATGTCGATCGTCTCCCCGTCGAACACCGCCCCGGCGGGATCGGGCCGGGTGTCGTAGGCGATCCATTCGCTGTCGGGCGACCAGACGCCGGCGTTGGTGAGCAGGCGCCCGCCCGGTCCGCGCGTGACTTGTTGTTCAACGGCATTCACAAGGGTTGAAGAGGAAGCCGCCCCGATTTCCAGACACACCGCCGCGGTCCCGGACAGAACCGTCAGCTCCCAGAGCGAACGCACGGCGCGGTTCATGCAAAGTTCCCATTCGCGTTTGCGCATCGATCGGGGCCTTGAACGTTCGTAACCTGAAGCGGGCTGAAGCCCGCGCGCCGAGGACGGAGCGGCGCGGGGTCCCGGGCGATGCGAGACCGTTTGACGCCTTGCCGGCACAACGGGGCTGGAAAGTGCTCACGGTTCATGGGCAGGCTGCGTCTTTTGCATGCGAGACAATGCGATCCCGGGCGGCTGCCACAAGCCGTCCGGGCCGGGCCCAGCCTAAGCGCCGGCCACTCTCGCAGGCAAGACAGGAGCGCATCGGGTGCTGCGGACACGCGATCTTCCAGCCGCGCGGCAGACAAATCACGTGGCGTCCGTCGCGCAAAAGTGGGGGGGCACCGGCCTGATGGGGTGCGCTGCGACACTCCGCGGGGGTTCGAACGGGGCGGGGCCGCGCCTGGCGGAAAATTGCGGCTGGTTTTCGGGATGCATGGGGGTTTAGGATGCGGCGGTGAGATTATGCCACGGGACATTGTAACGGTGGAGCGGTTTGCCAGGGAGAAAGGCAAGAGCCTGCAGTTGCAGTTGGTGGCGGGCGAGCAGGGTCTGAGCCGCATCATTCGCGAGCCGACGGTGAACCGGCCCGGGCTGGCGCTGGCGGGGTTCACGAAGTATTTTGCCAGCCGCCGCATGCAGGTGATCGGCAACGCCGAGTCGTCGTTTCTCGAATCGCTCGACGCCAAGGGGCGGCATGGGCGGTATATGGACCTGCTGAGCTACCGGATTCCGTGCGTGGTGTTCTGCCGGGCCCTGGCTCCGGCGCAGGAATTCGTGGGGCTGGCGGAAAAGGCGGGGGTGCCGCTGTTCACGTGTCCGCTGATCACGATGAAGTTCATCAATTTGGCGACGCTTGCGTTGGAGGCGATGTTTGCGCCGCGGGGCACGGAGATGGGCAGCATGGTGGACATTTTGGGGATTGGGGTGATGATCCGGGGGGAGAGCGGCATCGGGAAGAGCGAGTGCGTGTTGAATCTGATCGAACGCGGCTACAGCCTGGTGTCGGACGACGTCACGAAAGTCATGTTGCTGGACGGCCGGGAGATCGTGGGATCCAGCTCCGAGATCACCCGCAACCACATGGAAGTCCGCGGCATCGGCATCATCAATGTCGCCACCATGTTCGGCGTCCGCAGCATCCGCCATGAGAAGCGCCTCGACCTGGTGGTCACTCTCAAACCGTGGAGCCATGTGCCCGACGTCGACCGCCTCGGCATGGAGCAGGAATACACCAAGATCCTCGGCCTCAGCATCCCCCACATCACCATCCCGGTGCGCCCGGGTCGGGACTTGGCCCGGCTCATCGAGGTGGCCGCCTTCCAAACCAAGCTGCGCGCCTCCGGTCACAATGCCGCCAAGGAACTCGACGAGCACCTGATCTCCTTCATGAAACGGCCGTCCGTCGAGTGACCGGCGGGGGGTCGGACGCCAATTATCTGTTTGTCAATCAAGCGGCCCCGCCTAGAATACACCCGCACATGAGCGGCGCTCGCAAAGCTGGCGAATCGGACGTCAAGGTCACCAAAGAAATGACGGTGACCAACAAGCTGGGCATTCACGCCCGCCCCGCCTCCATGTTCGTCAAAACCGCCAACCGGTTCACCAGCGAGATCTTCGTGGAAAAGGACGGCGAACGCGTCAACGGCAAGAGCATCATGGGGCTGATGATGCTGGCCGCGGGCCCCGGCAGCAAACTCGTCGTCCACGCCGAAGGCAGCGACGCCTCGCGGGCGCTTGGCGAACTTGAATCCCTCCTGAACCGCAAGTTTGACGAGGATTGAGGCGCGCCCGGGCGGAAGCCGGGGGCGTTGGGCTACTCCCTGCAGATCAGGCTGAACCGGGCCGCGTCGACCCAGCCGGCGGCGTCGCTGGCGAGGCGGACATAATAATAATGGCCGCGGCGGCGTTCGACCCTGCCGATCTCGCCGGCAGGCAGGCGGGTGAGGGTTTGGGCGTCCTGCGTGGGTGTGAGGCGAAGGCGGGTTTCTTTTTCGAGCACGACGCCCAGTTCGGAGCGTGAGATCACCCCCCCGAGGGCGGGCAGGGTGAGGAGGAACACGGCAAAGCCGGCCGCCGCCAAGCCCTGGTGCCAGTCGGATTTGGGCCAGTGAAAGATGCCGGGCAGCATGACCATGCCGACGGCGAGCCAGAGGCTGACTCCGGCGATCCAGGGCCACGCGTTGGGAGGCAGCCAAGTCGAACAAATCTCATACCAGGCCAGACCCGGCTCGTCGAGTTGCGCCTTCTTGCGGGCGAAGCGGAGATTGGCCCGGGTGTTGTCAAAGTAAGGCGCCAGCCAGTGCGCGCGTTCCCAGGCGAGAATGGCCGGTCCCACGCGCCCCGCCATGTATTCGGCATTGCCCAGGTTGTGGAACACGCCGGAGGCGGGCTGGAGGGCGGCAGCCTGCCGGAACAGCTCGGCAGCCTGTTTGTAGCCGGCGGCCAGATACGATCGGGTGCCCTGATCAAACAGTTCGCTGAACGACGCGGGCGCCCCGGCCGGAGCCGGCCCGCCCGGGGCGGCCAGAACCGATCCTGTCAGGGCCAACAGCAGGAGTCCTCCCGCGAAAAGCCCGGGCCGCGGCCTGGGGACGCCCGGTGGCTGGAAGCCTGCCGCGTTCATAATCTCGCGCGCAACTCGGCCAGCACCTGTTCGACGTCGGGGCGCAGCTCCAGCAGGCTCTCGCCTTCGAGCGCACGCCCGCCGAACCGGATCGAATCGGCGGCTCCAAACAGCCGCCGCACGACGTCCGCATGCCGGCCGTCGCGCCCGGCCGCGGGAATGGTCCGCAGGACGTCGCCGCACACCAGGGCATCCGGGTTGGCGGCGTCGTGCGGGGCGCACGCGACGCGCATGGCGTTGACGGCAGCGCGGACAAATCCTCCCGGGTCGCGGGCGGAGGCGGCTTGGCGCAGGCGCCGGTGGTGGCGTCGCAGGCTGCGCCGTGCGCGGCGTTTGCGCACGATCTCGGGGTGTTCTGCCAGGAACCGGCGGCGCCGGTCCCAGAGCCAGAGTCCGCCGAAGGCGGCGGCGGGGAGGCATTGGAGGGCGACGAACCAGGGGCGTTGTTGGAGGGGCAGGAGGGTGGCGACGATGATCCCGGGTGTTTCCGACAATCCGTTCATGACCAGGTTGCGGGTCTCCGGGTCGTCTTGCGCGTCGCCGGTGGCGGCCACGGCGGTTGCGCCGGGCGGAGGCAGGCTGCCTGGGCCGTCCGGGGCGGGCAGGACTCGGATTGGGACCGGCGGGACGGTGAGATCGACGTAGGCCCGTTTGGCGGGATCGAAATAGCTGAAGGGGACGGGTGGGGTGGCGGTGATGCGATCGGACAGCGGGATGAGGGTGTAGTGGAACGCGGCGTAGCCCCGCTGTTGAAGGATCTGCGCGGGGAGGGCGTCCGAGGTGGGTTCGAACGTCTGCCAGTCCCACAGGTCGCCAAGCCGCGGCGGGATGAGGCGGGCGAGGTTGCCCTGGCCTTTGAAGGCGAGGGTGAGGGTGACGGGTTCGCCGGCGCGGACCTGGTTGGTGGCGAGGCGGGGTTGGTCGAGGGAGAAGGTGCCGATGGCGCCGGTGAATCCCGGCAGTTCGCCTTCGGGGGGAACCCGTTTGACCGTGACCACCACCGGGTCGGCGTCCACGAGCGGGAAGTATCCGGGCAGCTGGACCGTCTGCCCGGAGGTGGGCAGTCCCAGGATCGCCTGAGCCTGGACCAGCAGCGGCACCTCGCCCGCTTTGAGCGGTGTGATGAACATTTCCTGCGCCAGCACCGGAACAGACCGGCCGTCGACCGTCACCGAATCCCGCCGCTGGCGATAAAACGTCGTGTCCGTCATCCATCCTTCGCTGGTCACTTCCACCCGCGTCAACCCTCGCACCGCACTGCCCGTTGGATCCGTGATCATCACGTGGATCGGAATCGACTGTCCCACATAGATGTCGCCGCCCGGCAGCTTGACGATCAGTTTGGGCGTCGGCGGCGTGGGCATGGCGCCCCGCGGCACCACCTGCAAACGCGCCGACGGCAGTTGGATCTGCTTGCCCGACACCGTCACCGCAAAGGGCGGAATCGTGTAATTGCCGGGGACGGTCGTGGTGACGCGATAATTGATGGTGGTGCGGGGCTGCAGCTTGTTGCCCAGCATGGCGAAGGCCTGCCCGCGACCGCCGGGCGTCACCTGCAGCGCCGACGGCGCCGGCAGGGCGGGCGGCACGGTGATCACTTCGTTGAGCGCGGTGATGACGATTCGGTACGTGCTGCGTCCGCCGGCAGGAATGACCGGCGGATCAAACTCGGCAAGCGCGCTCGCGGGGGATTCGATGTCGATGGACGGCTGCTGAAGCATGAGGTTGAGCAGCGGATCCATCCCCGGGCCGGGCTGGGCCGCCGGGACGCGCGGCGTCACCCGCACCGGCGCGGCTCCGGGCGTGGCGGGGAGAAACTGAATGGTGGGCCGCGCCTGGCCCGGGCGTGTGGGAACCGGCGGAGGGGGGCGAGCGCCGGGGGAGGGGATGGGCGGGTTGAGTGTGGCGGCGGGGCGGGGGAGGATGTTGGTGGGGCGGCTGGCCGGGTTGGTTTGAAGGATGAACCCGTTGAAAGGCCCCGGGCGTGGGAACGCCTGGCGGGTGGGGACGGGGGCGGTGGCCGAGCGGTTGGTTGGGGCTGCCTGGACGGGCGGCAGGCCGCTTGCGGGCAGGACCAGCAAGGCAAGGCCGAGCGCCATTGGGAACCGCCGGGGCGTTTGTTCGAGACTCGGCGGCCGGCCATGGGGAATCGGGGGTTGAGGTGGGTGCCCATGAGTGGGCACTGCCCTTCGCGCGCGGCGGGGGGCGGGGTTGGGTTGACGGGGAAGGGGGCGCCTCATGCGGGAGCGGCTACCAGACGCGTCCGCCGCGGTCGCGCGGCTGGCGGGTTTCCTCGAAGCCCATCGGGAGTTTGCGGTTGCCGTCGAGCTGCATGGCGTCCAGCAGACGCCGCGCCTCCTCGGGCGTCAGCCACATCTCGCGTCCGTCGCGGGGTTTGGATTCCTGCTGGCCCTCCTTGGGTTCCTTGGGTTCGTCGGATTCCTCATCGTCCTCCTCGTCTCCGTCGCCCAGGCATTCCTGTTTGCGGCTTTCGGGCAGGAGATCCTTCATTTGCGCCATTTTCTCCTTCAGCTGTTTGCCTTTTTCGGACATGCATTTCATGCACATCTGCATCCTCTCCTGCTGGTCAATGAGCTTTGCCAGCTCACGATCGACCCGCGCGGCGTTGGTTTGCGCCGCGTCATACCGCCCCCGCAACTCGAGCGCGCTCTTGAAATCGCCGGAGGCGCGCTGCCAGCGGGCGATGACGGCGCCATGGGTTTCGAGGGCTTCCTTGACGGCTTCGCGCGCTTTCTTCGCGTCTTTGCGGACGCCGCGTCCGTGCATGTAGGCGGCGACGATCGCGTCGAAGTCGTATCCGGCCAGCGCCTCGTCGGCGAGGCGCAACGCATTGTCCAGGGCGGCATTGGCCCGGTCGCCCCGCTGCCGGGCGGCAGCCGGGTTCGGCGCGTCCTTGAGAACCTCGACCCCCTGTCGGAACCGGACGTGCGCCAGGTTGTAGAGCGCGGCTGTCTGCACGGCGCCCTCGCCCCGGGCGACGGCGGTTTGGAGGGTGGCTTCGGCCTCGCGGAGTTTGCCGGCGTGGAGCTGGAGGGTGCCTTCGTTGTACAGGCCGCGCGCGCGGGCAGGCGTCTCGCGGCCCAGGGCGGACGCGGAGGCGCCCGTGAGCACAGCCCACGCGGCCGCCAGCGCCGCCACCGCCCGAAGCGGCCGGCGCAGGCCTTCCGGGCCGCGCGTTGCGGCGACGCGGGGATTCGCGCCATGTCGGTGCATTCGCATCAGTTCAGTTCTGCCCAGTGTCGCGCAACCGGCGCCGTGTGCCAATCAAAGATTCGGCGACGAGCATGACCGCGGCCGCCGCCACGGGCACGTGGAAGCGGTCGACGCCCCATTTTCGGACCTGGGCGCTTCCGGGCAGGTCGGTGGAGGTTTCCACCAGGTGGCGAATCCGGCTCATGCCTTCGCCGAGGGCGCCGAGGGGAAGATAGCGTCCGTGGGTGGATTCGGCAATCCTGCGCAGGGTGGATTCGTCGAGGCGGCTGACGACGAGCTGGCCTTGGGAATCTCGGAGGGGGGCGGGGATGCCTTGGGGGGTGGTGTAATGGACGAGGCTGCCGGCGGGGGTGCCGACGCCGACGGTGAAGACGACGACGCCGCGGTCGGCCAGGGTTTCGGCGGTTTTGGGCCCGGTCTTTTCGAGGTCCTCGCCGTCGGTGATCAGCACCATGATTTTGCGGCGATCGTTCTTCTCCGTGGCCCGAAACGCCTCGTCCAGCGCGCGGCCGATGTCGGTGCCCAGGACGGGAATGGTCTTGTCGTCGACGGCCCTGAGGGCTTCCTGGAATGCGTCGTAGTCAAACGTCAGAGGACACTGGAGAAAGGCCTGGCCGGAAAAGGCCACGAGACCGACCCGGCCGCGGCCGTGCCGCTGCACGAAGTCGAGGATCGCCAGCTTGGCGCGGCTCAGCCGGTCGGGGCGCACATCGGTGGCGAGCATGCTGCGCGAGGTGTCGAGCAGGAACAGGATGTCTTCGCCGAGGGCCCGGGACAGTTCGGCCTGTTCGCCCCACTGGGGGCGGGCGAGCGCGAGGGACATGGCGGCGGCGCTCAGGAGGAGCAAGGCGTGCTTGACGGTGCGGCGGTGGGGGCTGTGGGAAGGGGTGAGGTCGCCGAGCCGTTCGGCGGCGGCGAAGCGGGCGGCCTGATGGCGGCGGGCGCGGCGGGCGTAGGCGAAAAGCGCCGCCACGCCGGCGGGCACGAGCAACGCCAGCCAGAGCCAGTCCGGTTCCGCGAAATGGGGGTGGGTGAAGTCCATGGGGTCTAGGGCACGCGTCGATAGCGTGTGTTGGCCAGCAGCAGTTCCATTCCCAGCAGGGCGAGAGCGGCGACCAGCGGCCACTGGTAAAGGGGGGTGAAGGTCGTGTAGCGGCGGAGTTTGACCTCGGTTTTCTCGAGGCGATCGATTTCCTGGTAAATGCCTTCGAGCTGGCGCCGGTTCTTGGCGCGGTAGGACTTCCCGAACGAGATCCGCGACATGGCGCCGAGCACGGAATAGTTGGCCGGCTGGAGCGCGATGGTGGGGGTGACGCGGCCGGCCGGATCCAGCAGGAGCCTGCCGGTGCCGGGGTCGAACTTGGGCAGCATGCAGGGCTGCTCGATGCCAATCCCGATCGTATACAGCTTGCAGCGCAGCGCTGCCGACAACTCCGCGGCGGGCAGCGGATCCATGGCGCCCTGGTTGTTGTCCCCGTCCGTCAGCAGGATGATGATCCGGCTCTTGCTGCCCTTGAGCGCTTGCAGGCGCTTGACGGCCGTCGCCGTGGCGTCGCCGATCGCCGTTCCCAGCTCGCGAATCATGCCCACGTGCAGCCGCTGCAGATTCCGGATCAGCCAGTCATGATTCAGCGTGAGCGGGCTGGCCAGATACGGGACGGCCGAAAACACCACCAGCCCAATCCGGTCGCTCGGCCGGCGCCGGATGAAGTCCGCCAGCACGTCCTGCGCAATGTCCATCCGCGAGACCCGCTCGTCCGGCCGCCCCATGTCCAGCGCCATCATCGACCACGACAAGTCCAGCACCAGCATGATGTCCACCCCGCTCGCTTCCGTTTCCGTCCGGTCATGCGCGAAGCGCGGCCCCGCCAGCGCCACCAGGCATAGCCCCACCGACAGAAGCCGCAAAAAGAACAGCAACCGCCCCATCGCGCCCCGCGCCGCCCCCCCCGCCGCCCGCGCAAGGTCCGTGCTCGAGAAGCGCAGCGCCGAGAATTTGCCCGCCCGCCCTCGCAGGAAGGCATAGACCGGCAACAGCGCCAGCAGGCCCAGCAGCCAGGGATACTGAAACTGGAAGTGCGCATTCATGGCCGCGCCGCCGGCGCCGCCGGCGCCGCCGCGGCTCCGGAAGAGGTCATCGCGTCCGGCGCCGGGTTCGGCGGCGTGCGGCGCGCTTCGATCTCGTCCATCAAGGCGAGCGCACGATCCACGGCGCCCATGGGGGGCATGGGGGCATGGGGCGAGAATCTTCTCGAGTCGCAGCGCCGGCAGAACTCGATCAGCGCCGCCGCCAGGTCCGGTCCCAGCCACGGCGTTTCCCGAAGCCGTGCCGACAGCTCGTCGGTCGTCAGCTCCACGGCCGTCAGCGGCACCGCCGCCGTCAAATACCGCCGCAGCAGACGCGACACGTCGCTCAGCAGCCCGAAATCCTCGGGCCGGTCCCGGAGCCGTTGCAGGTCGCGGCGGATGGCCAGGGCAGGCGGCGCCTCCACTGCAGGCCGGGGTTGGCGCCACCACCACACGAGCAGCGCCAGTCCCAGCAGGATGGCGCCCAGCGCCAGCGCCGCGGCCAGGGCGTGCTGCTCCCAGAACGTGGGCGGCAGCGGGCCTTCGGGCGGCAGCAACGGGGGCAGTTTCTCGGCCGCGCGAACTGTCGCCTCCAGCTCCCCCAGCCCCAGCATAAGCATCCGGCGCCACCGCGAACCCATGCGGCGGTTCCCGAAACGCCCCGATCCGGGCTGGCCTGCGCGTCGCGGCGGCGAACCGGCCGGGGCACGAACACCCCGCGTCCAAGTTCGAATGCCGAGCGTCGGATGCCCGGAAGTTCGCGCGCGCCCCGGCGTCGGGGCAGGGAGGCGCGGGTGGGGGTGATTTTGTGTGGCGGGGCGCCCTGGTTTTTTGGGGTGTTGCGGATCCGTTTCCATGGGCTCAGGCGCGCCGCCAGCGGCGGCATTCGAAAAAGCGCTGGAGCTTTTGCGCAAACGGTTCGACGGTGCTGAGGCGGATTGTGTCGACGCCGGTTCGGCGGAGGGCGGCGTCGAGCTGTGCGACGCGCTGCTGGTTGGTTTGGGCATAGACCTGCCGCACGGCGGCCCGGGTCGAGTCCAACTCCAGCAGTTCGCCCGTCTCGGCGTCCTCAATCGTGATCAGACCCGCATCCGGCAGGCGGCTTTCGCGGGGATCGAAGAGGTGGATGCAGATGAGGTCGTGCCGGGCATTGGTGAGTCCCAGCTCCTGCACCACGTCCCGCCCCGCGTGGCGCGCCAGGGTGTCGGTTCCCATGCTGTGCAGGAAATCCGTGAGCAGGAACACAATGGAGCGGCGGTGGAGGAGGTGGTTCAGGTAGGTGAGTGCGGCGGGGATGTTGGTGGCTTGGTGGCGGGGGGCGAAGAACAGCATTTCGCGGATGACGCGCAGGATGTGCCGGCGGCCTTTGCGGGGGGGCAGGAACAGTTCGACCTGGTCGGTGAACAGCAGCAGCCCCACCTTGTCGCTGCTGCGCGCCGCCGAGAACGCCAGCGTGCTCGCCACTTCCGCGGCGAACTCGCGTTTGCTGCGGCGCGCCGATCCGAACACGCTCGAGGCGGAGACATCGACGGCGAGGATGATGCCCAGTTCGCGTTCCTCGCGGTATTTTTTGACGAAGGGCCGTCCCATGCGGTAGGTGACGTTCCACTCGATGTCACGGACGTCGTCGCCCGGGATGTATTCGCGCAGCTCCTCGAAGTCCATGCCCCGGCCCTTGAAATGGCTCAGATACGCGCCGACCATGGTGTCGTTGACCAGCCGGTTGGTGCTGATCGCCACGCGGCGCACCGTCTGGAGCATCTCGGCAAGAGTCATGCGATGGGGGGCCGGGGGTTTCGGAGGCGTCGGGGGGGCAGGCAGGCGGATTCGGGTGGGGTTTTGGCGATGGGGGATGGCACGCGACGCTCACGGGACGGGGACGGTGTCGAAGATCTTCTTGATCAGTTCGTCGCTGGTGACGCCCTCGGCTTCGGCTTCGTAGGAGAGGATGATGCGGTGGCGGAGCACGTCGGGGCCGATGCTTTTGATGTCCTGGGGGGTGACATAGCCGCGGCCCTGGAGCACCGCCCAGGCTTTGGCGGCCAGCGTCAGCATGATGGTTGCGCGCGGCGAGGCGCCGAACTGGATCAGCGGCTTGAGGGGAAGCTGGTAGCGCTCGGGCCGGCGGGTGGCAAACACGATGTTCACGACGTAATCGCGGATCTGCTCGTGCACGTGAATCGCGTCCACGAGACCCCGGGCCTGCAGGATCTCCTGGAGGGTTACGAGGGGCCGGACCTTCATTTCGGGCGCGGTGAACGCCATCGTGTCGAGAATCCGCCGCTCCTCCTCAAACGCCGGGTAGTCCACCAGCACCTTCAACATGAACCGGTCCACCTGCGCCTCCGGCAGCGGATACGTCCCCTCCTGGTCAATGGGATTCTCCGTCGCCAGAACCAGAAACGGCGCCGGCAAGGGCATCGTCTCCCCCCCCAGTGTCACCTGCCGCTCCTGCATGGCCTCCAGCAGCGCCGACTGCACCTTCGCCGGGGCCCGGTTGATCTCGTCCGCCAACACCAGGTTGGCAAACACCGGACCGCGCGTCGCGTGGTATTTCCCATCCTGCGGATTGTAAATCAGCGTCCCCACGATGTCCGCGGGCAGCAGGTCGGGTGTGAACTGGATCCGGTGGAACTTCGCCTGGATGGCTGCGGCCAGCACGCGGGCGGACAGCGTTTTGGCCAGGCCGGGCACGCCTTCGAGCAGGACGTGGCCGTTGGCCAGCAATCCGACCAGCAGCCGGTCCACCAGGTGCTGCTGGCCCACGATGACATTTCGGATTTCCGCCTGCAGGGCGCCGATCCAGCCGGTCGCCTGCTGCACGCGCGCGTTCAGTTCTTCAAGGGGTTCACTCATGGGAGGTCACCAATACACCAGGATTCAAAGCACGACTCATGCACCCGCCAACAGCGCCCGTGCCCGCTCCAGCGCCGCATCCAGCCGGGTGGCGTCCTTGCCGCCGCCGCGCGCGTTGTCGGGCTTTCCGCCGCCCCTGCCGCCCACGATTGGCGCGATCTGCTGGATGATCTTTCCGGCGTGGGCCCTGGAGGTGAAGGCCGGGGTCACCGCCGCCACCAGCGCCACCGCGTCGTCCGCCGCGCCGCCCAGCACGATCACCCCCTGGAACCGGGTGCGCAGTTCGTTCGCCAGATCCTGCAGCGCCGTGCCGTCCATGGCGCCCAGGTTGGCGATGATGGCGGGGATGTCCTTCACGGGCTGCGCGCGGTCCAGCAGGGTTGCGGCGGTGCGGGCGGCTTGTTGTTGGGCCAGCGCCCGAAGCTGCTTCTCGGTTTCCCTCTGCCGGGCCAGCAGGCTGTCGATCTTCTTTTCCAGCTCGCCCGGCGGCGCGCTGACCTTGGCCGCCAGCGACTGGATCAACGCCATCTCCTCGCCCACCCGCCGATAGGCCTCGAGGCCCGCCACCGCCTCCACCCGCCGCACCCCCGCCGCAATCGCGCTCTCCGCCACGATCCGGAACAGGCCGATCTCGCCCGTGGCGCGGGTATGCGTGCCGCCGCACAGTTCCATCGAATACCCGTCCAGCCCGGCCGGCTTGCCGCCCACCTGCACCACCCGCACCCACTCGCCGTATTTGTCCCCGAAGAACTGCATGATGTCCTTGCGGTCCTTGACGTGGGCGTACTTCACCTCGGTCCACGTGACCGGCGCGTTTTCGAGAATCCGCTCGTTGACCAGCCGCTCGATGTCGGCGAGCTGCTCCGGCGCGAGCGGGGCGCTGTTGAAGTCGAAGGTGAGTTTCCCGGGGCCGACGAACGAGCCTTTTTGCGAGGCGTCGCGGCTGGCGACCTCATGCAGCGCCCAGTGGAGGAGATGCGTCACCGTGTGATGCCGCTGAATCGCCTCCCGCCGCGCGCGGTCCACGGTCAGCCGGACCTCGGTGCCTGCGGCCGGCAGTTCCGGCGCCTGGCTTCCGCCTTCCGCACTCCATCGTGTCTCCTCCAGGACGTGCAGCCAGGTGGGGCCGCTTTTCCGGGTGTCGGCGATCCGCCACAGCCGGTCGCCGTGCGCCAGCTCGCCCGTGTCGCCCACCTGCCCGCCCATCTCCGCGTAGCAGGCGCTGGTGTCGAGAATGACCGCCGCCCTGTCCTTCAGCCGCACCACGTCCAGCACCCTCGCGGGCGTCTCCAGACGGTCGAAGCCGACGAAGCGGGTGGGCGGGGTGGACTCCAGCTGCGACAGCTCGATGACTTCCGCCTTGCGCGCCTTTCGGGCGCGCTGGCGCTGCTCGGCCATCAGGCGGTCGAACGTCCCGCGGTCCACCGTCAGGCCCCGCTCGCGCGCCATAAGCTCGGTGAGGTCCAGCGGGAACCCATAGGTGTCATACAGCTTGAAGGCAAACTCGCCGGGCACCTGCGCGGCGGAGCCGCCCGTGGCCGGCGTCGGGCGGCGCGTCCCGAGGCTCGCAGCCTCCTCGTGGAACAATTCGATGCCGCGGTCGAGCGTCTTGTTGAACGCCTCCTCCTCAACACGGAGGACGTCCTCGACGTGATTTTGTTTTGCCCGGATCTCGGGGAAGACATCGCCCATCGTGTCCGCCAGCACGTGGACCAGCTTGTAGAAGAATGGCTCGTGGAACCCCAGCGTCCGTCCATACCGCACCGCCCGGCGCAGAATCCGGCGCAGCACGTAGTTCCGGTCCGTGTTCCCCGGCACAATGCCGTCCGCGATCGCAAAGCCCAGGGTGCGGATGTGATCCGCAATCACGCGGAACGCCACGTCGGCCGCGACCTGGGAGTTGCGGGTCGCCAGGGGTGATCCGTCCCGGGGCAGCGTCGAGCCGTAGCGCGCCCCGCTGAGCGTTTCGATCTGGCGGAACAGCGGGCGGAAAATGTCGGTTTCGTAATTCGAGATGACGCCGGTGAAGTCGGTGAATTGGCGGGTGCATTGCAGGATGCTCGTCACGCGCTCGAACCCCATGCCGGTGTCCACGCTCCGGGCCGGCAGGGGCGAATAGCTGCCGTCCGGATTCGCGTTGAACTGCATGAACACGAGGTTCCAGATCTCAATGCACTCGGGACTGCCCCCGTTGACCAACGCGCCCGCCGTGTCGCCCTTCGGCGTCAAGTCCACGTGCAACTCCGAGCACGGCCCGCACGGTCCCGTCTCGCCCATCATCCAGAAATTGTCGCGCTTGCCGCCGGTGCGGATATGGGTTTGCGGGTCCAGACCGGCTCCGGCAAAGAGCCGCGCCCAGTGGTCATGGGCTTCCTGGTCGAACTCGGATGGCTCGCCGGGGCCGGGCCGGTAGACCGTCGCGTAGAGCCTGTGCTTGGGGAATTGCCACGTTTCGGCGACGAGTTCCCAGGCCCACTCGATGGCCTCCTTCTTGAAATAATCCCCAAACGACCAGTTCCCCAGCATCTCGAAAAAGGTGTGGTGATACGTGTCCAGACCCACATCCTCCAGGTCGTTGTGCTTGCCCCCGGCCCGGATGCACTTCTGCGTGTCGGCCGCCCGCCCCGGCGTGTAGGGGCACTTGACCCGCCCCAGGAAGATGGGCACAAACTGGTTCATCCCCGCGTTCGTAAACAGCAGGTTCGGCGAGTCCGGCAAAAGACTCGACGACGGCACCACGGTGTGCCGCTTCGACTTGAAGAAGTCCAGAAACGACTGGCGAATCTCCGACGACGTCATAGATACGAGCGATCATCATAACCCACAGCCCCGCGCAAGGCGAGTCCAAGTTTTTGCGCGTGCGGCCCGCGTGCGGCTTGACATGCAGTCCAGAACCGGTATGAGTGGCGCGTCGCAACGGTTCCTGCTGAAGCTTATCATGATCTTGGATGTCAAAGGAATCAGCCGGCGCGCCTCCAAGGCGGGGCTGGGAGGGATGGCGATTCTTGTCCTGACCTCGTGCAAGCCGCCCTCCGCGCCGGTGTCGCTGCCGCCTCCGATCGTCGTGGTGCAGGAACTGGTTCCCACGAATGTGACGCAGACGGTGGAGTTCATCGGGCAGCTTGACTCGCCGCAGAACGTCGAGGTGCGCGCGCGCGTTGAGGCGTTTGTGGAGAAGGTGCTGTTTGTCGAGGGCACCAACGTGGAGGCGGGCGCCCCGCTGTTTGCGCTTGATCAGAAGCCGCTGCTGGCACGGCTCGCCTCGGCCCAAGGCGCGCGCGCCGAGGCGAGAGCGGCGTTGACCAAATACGAGAAGGACGTCGCCCGGCTCAGGCCGCTGGCAGAAAAGCGCGCCATTCCGCAGCAGGACCTGGAAAACGCCGAAGCCGCGGTGGACGTGGGCGAGGCGAACGTGTTGTCCGCGGAGGCCCGCGTGGCGTCTGCGGAGTTGGATTTGGGGTATTGCGACGTGAGGGCGCCGGTGAGCGGGCTGATTGGCGCGGCGCAGGTGTCCGTGGGCAGCCTGGTGGGCAGGGGAACGCCCACGCTGCTCGCCACCATCTCCACACTCGACCCGATCTGGTTCTATTGCAGCATCAGCAAGGAGCAATACCTGCGAACCGAACGCAAAGCGCGGGAACGCGGGCGCCGCGTCGCCGACATCCCGGTGACGTTGATCCTCGCCGAGGGGCTTACCCATCCGGACCCGGGCCGGTGGGTCTTCGTGGACCGCGCGGTGGATCCTGCCACCGATACGCTGCGGACGCGGATGGAGTTTCCGAACCCCCGCGGGCTGCTGCGGCCCGGCATGTTCGCGCGCGCCCGGATTCGTCTGGAGTCGGGTCCGGATCGGCTGGTGGTGCCGCAGCGGGCGGTGGTGGAGCTGCAGGGGAAGACCTTCGTGTGGGTGGTGGGCGCGGACCACACGACGTCGCAGCGCGAGGTCGAGCTTGGCCCCCGGATTGAAAGCGACTGGCTGGTCGAAAGGGGGCTGAAGGCCGGGGAGCGGATCGTGGCCGAGGGGGTGCACAAGGTGCGCGACGGGGGGCGGGTGCAACCGAAGATCGCGGCCGAGGTGGCCCGGGCGGAGTCGGTCCGGAAGGGGACTGTGTCCGGCTCCTCCCACGAGTGAGGTCATGGCTGAGTTCTTTATCCGCCGTCCGATTGTGGCGATGGTGATCTCGATTCTCACCGTGCTGGTGGGGTTGGTTTCGCTGTCGCGCCTGCCCATTGCGGAATATCCTACCGTGAGCCCCACCCTGATCAAGGTGACGGCCAACTACCGCGGGGCGGCCGCGGAGGCGGTGATGGAATCGGTGGCGACGCCCCTCGAGTCCAAGATCAATGGGGTCGACAAGCTGCTTTACCTCCAATCCTTCAACGCCAATGACGGCAAGATGACGTTGAACGTCACCTTCGACGTGGGCACGGACGTCGACCTCATGCAGGTCAACGCCCAAAATCGCGTCGCCCAAGCCGAAGCGCAGTTGCCCGACGCCGTCAAACGCGAGGGGGTGGTCGTCAACCGTTCCAGCCCGGATATTCTGATGGTCATCGGGCTCTCCGGGCCGAAGGACGCCTACGACGCCGTGTTCCTGGGCAACTACGCCGATCTCAACCTGGTCGATGCCATCAAGCGCGTGCCCGGCGTGGGCGACGTGCAGAACTTCACCGCCCAGGATTACTCGATGCGCGTGTGGCTGCGCGCCGACAAGATGGCGGCACTCAACCTCACCCCGCAGGACGTCGCCAGCGCCATCCAAGAGCAAAACGCCCAGTCTCCCGCCGGCGTCATTGGCGCCGAACCCGCCCTCCCCGGCCAGGAGTTCCAGTATAACGTCCGCACCCTGGGCTTGCTCAAAGAGCCCGCCGAGTTCGGCGACATCATCGTCCGCTCCAACCCCGGCGGCTCTCAGGTGAAGATCCGGGACGTCGCCCGCGTGGAACTGGGCGCGCAGACCTACGCGCTGCGTGCGCGCCTCAATCAGGCGCCTGCCGCGGCGCTGGGCGTCTACCTCGCTCCGGGCGCCAATGCCATCGCGACGGCGGACCACGTGAATCGGATTTTGGAGTCGGCCCGGGGCCGGTTCCCGCCGGGCATGGCGTATGAGGTGGTGTTGGATGCCACGTTGCCGATCGAGGCGTCGATGGAGGAGATTGTGCACACGCTTCTCGAGGCGATGGGGCTGGTGCTTCTCGTGGTGTATCTGTTTCTGCAGAGCTTCCGCGCCACGCTCATCCCCATGCTCACCGTGCCCGTGTCGCTCCTGGGCGTGTTCATCGTCTTCCCCCTGCTCGGCTTCAGCGTGAACACCCTGACCATGTTCGGCCTGGTGCTCGCCATCGGGATCGTCGTGGACGACGCCATCGTCGTTGTGGAGGCGGTGCAACACCACATCGAACATGGCCTTTCGCCCGTCGACGCCACGCGCCAGGCGATGAAGGAAGTCTCCGGCCCAGTCGTGGCCATCGCCCTCATCCTCTGCGCGGTGTTCGTGCCCGTGGCCTTCATGGGGGGCGTCACCGGCCGTCTCTACCAGCAATTCGCCATCACCATCGCCGTGTCCGTCGTGTTCTCCGCCATCAACGCCCTCACCCTCAGCCCCGCCCTGGCCGCGATGCTGCTCCGCAAACCCGCCCCAGGACGCGGCCCGCTGGCCGCCCTGTTCCGCGGGTTCAACGCCGCCTTCGACCGTCTCAGCCGGGGCTACGGGAGCGTCGTCGGGGGCCTGGTCCGCAAGGCCACGTGTTCGATGCTGCTGCTGGTTGCGGTGCTGGGGGGCATCGCGCTGCTGGCGAAAGCGGTGCCCGGAGGCTTTATTCCGGACGAAGACAAGGGGTATCTCTTCATCGCTGCGGAGCTGCCCGAAGGCGCGTCGCTGCAGCGGGCCGACGCGGTGCTGCACCAGGTGGAGGCGGTTGTCGGCAGCACCCCGGGCGTGCGTTCGGCCCTGGGCCTTGCCGGCATGAACATCCTCAGTTCGCAGAACGTTCCCAACGCCGCGCTCATGTTCGTGGGGCTCGATAGCTGGGAGAAGCGGCAGTCCCCGGAGCAGCGTGCCGACGCCATCGCCCGCGCGTGGAACCGGCAGTTCCTGGGAATCCCGGGCGCGCGCGTGTTTGCGTTCGGGCCGCCCTCGCTCCCGGGCTACGGGAACGTGTCGGGGTTCACCCTCCAATTGCAGGACCTTTCCGGCGGCAGCGTGCAGAACCTGGCCGCCCACATCCGGCAGTTCATGGCCGCAGCGTCCCAACGGCCCGAGATTGGGCGGTTGAGCACGACGTTCCAGCCATCGACACCCCAGGTGCGGGTGGAGTTGGACCGCGAAAAGGCGCGCACGCTTGGGGTGCCGGTGGACAGCGTGTATCAGACGATGCAGGCGTATCTGAGCGGCCTTTACGTCAACGACTTCGTCCGCTTCGGCCGCGTCTACAAGGTGTTTCTCCAGGCGGAGCCGCGATTCACCAGCCGGCCGGACGACATCGGCGCCTTCTACGTCCGCAACCACACCGGCCAGATGGTTCCCCTCAACACCCTGGTCAGCATCCGCCAGATGTCCGGCCCCAATTTCACCACCCGCTTCAACCTCCATCTCGCCGCCGAAATCCTCGGCGCCCCCGCGCCCGGCTACAGCTCCGCCCAGGCTCTCCAGGCCATCGAGGAAGTCATGCAAACCATGCCGCTCGAAGTCGGCCATGCATGGTCCGGACTCACGTTGCAGGAAAAAGAATCCGAAGGCCAGGCGCCCATGATTTTCGGGATGGCGCTGTTGTTTGTGTTTTTGCTGCTGGCAGCCCAGTACGAGAGCTGGACGTTGCCCTTCGCGGTGCTGCTCGCCACGCCCACGGTCGTCCTGGGCACCTTCACCGGTCTGGTGGCCCGCCAGGCCGACCTGAACGTCTATGCCCAAATCGGCCTCGTCATGCTCATCGGCCTCGCCGCCAAAAACGCCATCCTCATCGTCGAGTTCGCCAAAATGCGCCGTGACCAGGGCCACCCCATCCTCGCCGCCGCCGTCGAAGGATCGACGCTGCGATTCCGCCCGATCCTCATGACGTCGTTCGCGTTCATTCTCGGCTGCGTGCCGCTGATGCTGGCCTCGGGCTCGGGCGCCGCGGCGCGCAGCACCATGGGCACGGGCGTCGTGTTCGGCATGACCATCGCCACCGCCGTCGGCCTGTTCCTCATCCCCGTGTGCTATGTCTTCGTCCAACAAGGGTCCGAACGCCTCGGCGCGCCCGCCCCTACCCCCGCCCCCACCGCGGCTCTCGTGAAAGGAGGAGACGCGCAAGGATGAACGGCGACAGGCGGCAGCCGGCAGGCAGAAGACGATTCCGGGCCGTGGTGGCCGGAGTGGGGCTCGTGGCGGCGGCGGCAGGCTGTGCCGTCGGCCCCGACTACCGGCGGCCCGCCATCGACACGCCGGCTGCGTATCGTGCCGCCGCGTCGACCACGAACGACTTGGATGCCGTCCAGTCCCTGGGGGACTTGGGCTGGTGGGAGGTGATGGACGATCCGCAACTTCACAGCTATCTCCAGGAGGCGCTCGCCCAAAACTGGGACCTTCAGATCGCCGCCGCACGCGTGTTGCAAGCCCAGGCCGCCGCACGCGTCACCCGCTCCCAACTCATGCCCGCCGTGGCCGCCGTCGGCAACCTCGTCACCACCCGCGTCTCCGAACGCGGCCCCACCACCGTGCCGCCCGGCGTGGATCCACAGAATGAGTTTGGCGAACTCGACGCCACCATGGCGGCCTACGAAGTGGACCTGTGGGGCCGCCTCCGGCACGCCAACGAGGCGGCGCGCGCCCAATGGCTCGCCACCGAGGCTGCGCGGCAGACCGTGCGCCAAACCCTCGTGGCTCAGGTGGCCATCGCTTACCTGACCCTGCTGGAATTGGACTTCGAACTCGAGATCGCCCGGCGCACATCCCGGGCAAGCACCGACTCCCTGGCTCTCACCACCGCGCGCGAAACCGGCGGCGTCGCCTCGCTCATGGACGTGCGCCAGGCGCAGATCATGGTCGCCACCGCCGAAGCCGCCATCGCCGACACCCTGCGCCGCGTCGAACAGCAGGAAAACGAGCTTTGTCTTCTGCTCGGACGCAACCCCGGCCCGCTGGCGCGCGGTCCGGGATTTGCCTCTCAGAAGCTCGGGGTTGGCGTCCCGCCGGGCCTGCCCTCGGATCTGCTCGGCCGCCGGCCCGACCTCCGCACCGCCGAGCAGCAACTGGTCGCCGCCAACGCCGAGATCGGCCAAGCCAGGGCCGCGTTTTTCCCAAAACTCACCCTTACCGGCCTCTACGGCTACCAGACCGTCGCCTTGTCCGACCTCTTCAGCGCCCCCGCCCGCACCTGGCAGTTCGGACCGTCGGTGTCCGTGCCGCTCTTTGCCGGAGGCGCCCTGCGGGGCAACCTTCAGCTGGCCCGCGCCCGGTTCGACGAGGCGCTCGCCCACTACCGCAGAACCGTGCAGAACGCGTTCCGTGAAGTCTCGGACAGCCTCATCGCCTACGAGCGGGCACGGGAATTCCGGGCGCGTCAGGAAGCACGCACGGCGGCGCATCGCGGCGCCGCCGAGTTGGCCAGGGTCCGCTACGAAGGGGGTGTGACGAGCTATCTTGAGGTGCTTTACAACGAGCAGGAACTGTTCGCAGCCGAACTCGGGCTGGCCCAGGCGCGGCTTCGCGAACTGCTCGGCGTCGTCAGCCTTTACCGCGCCCTCGGCGGAGGCTGGCAGCCGAAGGATTCCTCGCCAGCGCCTCCTCCATAACTCCCGCCGCGACTCCTATGAAAACCAAGAGCCTCCTCAAACAAGCCCGCCACCTCGTCGCCCCCTTCCGTGTCACCCGCGGCGATCGGTTCCGTCTGAAGGATTTCGATCCCGGGGACACGCTTCAGTTTCACTCCGAGGACAAGCCGCGCGCGAAGGAGGCGCTGGCGCTGGGCATCCGCGCGCTGGCCGAGTTGCAGGACGTGTTATATGCGAACGACCAGTGGGCCGTGCTGCTCATTTTCCAGGCCATGGACGCCGCCGGCAAGGACAGCGCCATCAAGCATGTCATGTCCGGCATCAATCCCCAGGGCTGCCAGGTCCACTCCTTCAAGGCGCCCAGCGGCGAGGAACTCGACCACGACTTCCTCTGGCGCTGCCTGAGAGTTCTGCCCAACCGCGGCCACATCGGCATCTTCAACCGCAGCTATTACGAGGAAACCCTCGTCGTCCGCGTTCACCCCGAGCTGCTCCAGCGCCAGAAACTGCCCTCCGCACTCCTCACCCGCCGGCTTTGGAAAGAACGCTTCCAGGACATCCGCGCGTTTGAGCGTTACCTGACCCGGAACGGGGTCGTGATCCGCAAGTTCTTTCTCCATGTCTCCAAAGGGGAACAACAGAAGCGTTTCCTGGAACGGATCGAGACTCCGGAAAAGAACTGGAAGTTTTCCGCCGGGGACGTGGCGGAGCGGGCCTTTTGGGGCGATTACATGGAGGTCTACGAAGACATGATCCGCCACACCGCCATCCCCGAGGCGCCCTGGTATGTCGTCCCCGCCGATCACAAGTGGTTCACCCGCCTGGTCGTCGCCGCCGCCGTCATCGAAACGCTGGTCTCGCTCAAACTCACCTACCCGGAAGTGAACCGCGCGAAGCGGCGCGAATTGGCCGCGGCCAAACGCGTCCTCACCTCGACCTCAACCTCGGGCCGGCGGCGGCGCTCATGACTTGTCCGCACGCCGCCATGCGGCGCGGCTTGCACCCCGGTTCCTTATGATTCTGGCCGCCGTCTACGACACCAAACCCTACGACCGCGAGCATCTGCTGCCTGCGGCGGACGGGCACGCCGTCCAATGGCGCTTCCTCGAGTTCCGGCTGACGCAGGCCACCGCGGCCACGGCCCGCGGGGCGCAGGCGGTCTGTGCCTTTGTGAACGACCAATTGGACCGGCCGTGCCTCGAGGCGCTGGCGGCGGAGGGCATTCGCCTGGTGGCGTTGCGCTGCACGGGCTTCAACAACCTCGATGTCGCGGCCGCCAAAGACCTCCACCTCGCCGTCACGCGCGTCGCCGTCTACTCGCCCCATGCGGTGGCGGAGCATGCCGTCGCTCTGCTGCTGGCCCTGAATCGCAGGATCCATCGCGCCTACAACCGCGTGCGGGAGCTGAACTTCTCGCTCCACGGCCTGGTCGGTTGCGACCTGCACGGCCGCACCGCCGGCATCTTCGGCACCGGCAAGATCGGGCGCATCATGGCCCAGATCCTCCGCGGCTTCGGCATGCGGGTTCTCGCCTATGACCCCTTCCCCAACAGCTCCTGGGCCGCCGCCACCGGCGTCGAATACACCGACGCCTCCTCGCTCGTCGGCCTCAGCGATGTCGTCTCCCTCCATGTCCCCCTCACCCCGGAAACGCACCACCTGATTCGCCGGGAGACCCTCGACCTCATGAAGCCCGGCGCCATCCTCATCAACGTCAGCCGCGGCGCCTTGATCGACACCGCCGCCCTGATCGAAGCGCTCAAACGCGGCACGCTCGGCGGCGTCGGACTCGATGTCTACGAGGAGGAGGAAGGCATCTTCTTCGAGGACCTTTCCGGCCAGGTCCTGCAGGACGACGAATTGGCCCGCCTGCTCACGTTCCCCAATGTCCTCATCACGGCCCACCAGGCCTTCCTGACCCGCGAGGCGCTCGCCGATATCGCCCACACCACCGTCGCCAACCTCGACGCCCTCGCCCAGGGCACCCCGTTCGTCGAAGGCTCCGTCCTGGCCTGACCCTTGCCTCTATGCTCCTGCCCCCCTGCAAAACCAAAATCGTCGCCACCATCGGGCCGGCGTCGGAATCGCCGGACATGATCGAGCGGTTGATCCGCGCGGGGATGAACGTGGCCCGGCTCAACTTTTCCCATGGGGACTTCGCCGATCACGCCGAACGCATCGCCCGCCTCCGCGCCGCCGAGCGCGTCACCCGGCGGCGGGTCGCCATCCTGGCGGACCTGCCGGGTCCGAAGATGCGCCTGGGCCGGATCGACCCCGAGCCCGTCGAGCTGCGCGCCGGCGACCGCTTCATCCTCACGCGCGATGAGCTGCCGGGCAACGCGCAGCGCGCGTCCATGAGCTTCGCACGGCTGCCGGAGGTGGTGAAGCCCGGCGACCGGCTTTACCTCAACGACGGCCTGGTTCAGTTGGTCGTCGAGCGCGTTGCCGGCGCCGACGTGATGTGCCGGATCGCCGTTGGGGGGGAGCTGCGTTCGAAAAAGGGGCTGAACCTGCCCGGCATCGACCTCGGCATCAGCGCGTTCACCCCGCACGACCGCGCCTGCCTCGAGTTCGCGCTTCAGCAGGGCGTCGACGCCGTCAGCCAGTCGTTTGTCGAATCCGCAGCCGACCTCGACGCGGTGCGGGCCGCGGCGAAGGCCTTCGGCAAACAGCCGTTTCTTATTGCAAAGATCGAACGTGCCGGCGCCCTCCGGCACTTCGACGACATCCTGAAAGCCGCCGACGGCATCATGGTCGCTCGGGGCGACTTGGGCGTGGAGGTGCCCATCGAGCAAATCGCGGTGACCCAGAAACAACTCATCGCCCGGGCCAGCCTCTCCGGCAAACCCGTGATCACCGCCACCCAGATGCTCGAGTCCATGGTGTCCAGCCGCCTCCCGACGCGCGCCGAAGCCACCGACGTCGCCAATGCCATCCTCGACGGCACCGATGCCGTCATGCTCTCGGCCGAGTCGGCCATGGGCAAATACCCCGAGGAATCCGTGGCGATGCTGGTTCAAATCGCCGCTTTCACCGAGGCGCACCGTCCCCCGGTGAGGCACGACGACCTCTGGGCCGCGGCGGGACATCCCAGACCCGCCACCGTGACCGAGGGCATTGCCGATGTCGTCGAACACGCGCTCGGCACCGTTCCCTGCGCCGCGGTGGTGGTGCCCACTCGCACCGGCGCCACCGCGCGGATGATCTCCCGGTTCAACCCGGCGGTCTGGATCATTGCCGTGAGCGGCAACCGCGCGGTCTGCCAGGGGCTCGCGTTGTCCTATGGCGTCCACCCGGTTGAACAGGCCGAGGAACCGCCCCTGTGGCACGCCTGGGTCCAGCGCTCGCTGGCCGAACACCACATCCCGGGCAACGTCGCCATGCTCGTCGCCGGCCCTTCCACCCGCCACCCCGAAGCCAACCACCGCATCGAGTTCCTCCGCTTTGCCAACCCGGCGCCGACTGCAGGCGCACCGGTTCAAGGTTCCAGTGCGGGCCAATACCGGGGCGAGACCCTTCCATGAAGCCGCTGCGCACCCAACTCGAACAGAGCCTGGGCTGGATTACCCTGGCGCTGCTGCTGGGCGGCTGTGTCGCGGTGCTGCTGCCCTTCGGCTCCTCGATCCTGTGGGCGGTCGTCCTGTGCTTTTCATCCTGGCCGATCTACCGCCGGCTGCTCCAATGGCTGGGCGGACGGCGCACCTTGGCAGCCGCGATCATGGCCCTGGCCATGATCTGCACCATCCTCCTGCCCTTCGTCATCATCGGAGCCACCCTCGCCGACAATGTCCAGGAACTCGCCACCGCCACACGCCGCTGGCTCGATGCCGGCCCGCCTGCCCCGCCCCCGTGGCTGGCGCGCCTGCCGCTGGTCGGCCAGCCGGTGGCCGAGCAATGGCTGGCCCTGGCAGCCGACAGCGGCCGGCTTCTGGAAGAAGCCAAGCGGTTCGTCGAGCCGGTCAGTTCCGCGATGCTGCAAACGGGGCTGGCCCTGGGCCGCGGGCTGCTCAAGCTCACCCTGAGCATCCTCATCGCGTTCTTCCTGTTTCGGGACGGACTCACCGCGTCCGAGAACCTGAAAAGCGCGCTTCAGCGCATTGCCGGCGAGCGCGGCACCTACCTGCTCGACGTCGCCAGCAAGACGGTGCGCGGCGTGGTCTACGGCATCCTTGGCACCGCCCTGGTCCAAGCCGTCGTCGCCGGCATCGGCTTTCTCATCGCCGGCGTGCCGGGCGGCGGCCTGCTGGCGCTGCTCACGTTCTTCCTGTCAGTGGTGCCCATCGGCCCCCCCCTGGTCTGGGTGCCGGCCGCGTTCTGGCTTTTCCACCAGGGATCGCCCGGGTGGAGTCTTTTCATGGTGGTCTGGGGAATGGGCGTCAGCAGCGTGGACAACCTCGTGCGCCCGTGGCTGATCAGCCAGGGCAGCGCCATGCCGTTTCTCCTGATCTTCTTCGGCATGGTGGGCGGCGCGCTGGCCTTTGGCTTCATCGGGGTGTTCCTTGGGCCAACCCTCCTGGCCGTCGGCTACCGGCTCGTCAAGGAATGGGCTACCGCCGCCCAGAGCAAACCGATTCCCTAGCGAGCCGCAGGCTCAGACTGTTCGAGGTGCGCAGGAGCCACAAACCGTGGGTGTTCATCGAGAGGGCCGTGAGTCTGCGGGCGGCTCGCTCCACAAAACCGCTGCGCGGTTTTGTCCCGAAGATGGCATGGAACCCGCCGCGCAGCGGGGGCAAAGAGTCCTTGACGACCGCCCCGCAACTTGCGCCTTGCAGTGCACAAACTTGATCTGCGAGCGACGCATTTCACGGGTCAAGGACTCTAGCGAGCCGGTAAAAGCCGCAGGCGGAACTGAGATCGACGGTCACCCGGTTCCGGCATCCGACCACGCCGCGTTCGCGCGGGACGACGGTGGACCATTCGGTTCCCGTCACTTGCCCGTTCCATTGCACCTCGAACTCGCCCGCGTTGACCGGCCACTCCAGCACGATGGCAGCGCCGTTCTCAATCAAGGACACCCCAAGGAACGGCACCACGTCCGTGCACGGCACGATAAACGCCACGTTGTCCAATCCCCCGGACCCGCTGCCCGCCCGATGCTTGCCCCGGATCCGCAAACCAGACACAGCACCCAACAACTCCTTCAGTTCCTCATCCGTCGCCACCCGCCCCTCATCGCTCCGCACCCAGCCCGACCCGGCCTCGAGCGGAATCCGATAGAGGTTGCGGACCGTGCTGGGCAGGTCCGACGAATAATACTCCAGGCTCAGCCCCGAGCCCTCCAGCCAGACTGTCGCCGCGCTCAACGCCGTGCCCGCCGCCGCCGAATGCCACACCTCAAATTGCAGCCAGCCCCCATACGCCCCCGATTGGTTTCCCAGGAACTTCGCAGGCGCAACCCAAGACCACGGCACATCGGCGCCCACATCCTCCGCTGTGGCAAACCCATCCTGGCTCCGCGCGTTGGCCGCAGCCGATGTCACACCCCAACCTTCCAAGTTCGCATCAAACGTGCTCATCACCAATGCCGCCATGGAAGCATCGACCGCGACCGTGGCCACCTCGCAACTCACCACCTCCATCAGGTTGCTCACCGCCACCCAGTAACGCCCCGCTTGCTCGGGCTGCACATTGACCAGCTCCAACACCGTCCCCGTCGCCCCAGCCAGCAGCTCCCCATCCCGATACCATTGGCAGACCGCCGGCGGATTGGCCCCGCTCACCCCCACGCTCAAATGCAACCGCCCCCCACGCTTCAACACCGGCTGCGGCTCACTCGTCACCTGCACCATCGCCGGCCACCCCAACCGCCAGTTCAACACCGTCACCCCGGGCGCCCCACCCACCCCGTCCACCGCCACCGAATACTTCGTCCCCGCACTGGCCACAAACTGCACCCGGCTGCGCACGCCGTCGGGCGCCCCGTTGTTGTCGCAGGCCACCGTCTGGAGGGTGCGCACGCTGTTGGTGCCCGTATAGACGGCCAGGACGGTGTCGTAGGCGCTGCCGATGGTGTCGAGGATCATCAAGCCCGCCTCCGCAGCCTCCAGCCCAAACCACCGCGACCGCCCCCCAATCACCCCGCACGGCGGCGGCTCCCCGGGCTGGGTGTCGGCCAGCGTCGTGTTCATCACCTGGTAGCCCGCCGTGCCGGCCGTCACCGGCGTGAACCCACCACTCGTCTGACTCGAAGCTGGCAGAGCCCTGCGCCCCTCGCCCAGCGGCGCCGGCAACGGCGCGCTGCCCGTTAGCTCCGCGTAGAAGATGTCTTCCACCTTGTTCTGCGAGCGCGCATCCACAGAGGAGCCGATCTCGATCACTGCGGCTTCGGTCTGGACGCCCAGGCCGGCCGCGTTGGTGATGCCCAGGACGTAGCTGCCCACGTCCTTAACTTGCACCGCGGACAGCGTCAGCGTGGCTGCCGTCGCGCCCGATACGGGCGTTCCATTCAGGTGCCACTGGTAGGTCAGGCCCTCCCCGCTGGCAGCCACCGTCAGTACCACCATGACTCCCGGTGCCACCGTCTGGCTGGCTGGCTGCAGCGTGATCACGGGCAACAGATCCACCCGCGGCTCCAGGCCCCACCCCAGGATGAACTCGCCCTGCTGACCGGCAAAACCGTCGATGGCAATCTGATACTCAACCCCCTCCTGCGCGTTGAACTGCAACTCGCTCGTCAAGGCGCCCCCCTGGTCTTCGTCCCGGGCGACGATTGTCAACTCTGTCAGGTTCGCCCCCGTATAGACGCCCAGCAGGGTGTCGAACGTGCTGCCGATGGTCTGGAAATGAGCCACGCCGTTGCCGGGCGCAATCCAGTGATACCACACGGAGTTGGTGCCGTATTTGCCGGCATGGAACGGTTCGCCCCCTTCGCGTGTGGCGTGGACGACCGTCCCGGTGGCGAAGCCCGACAACCCGACAAGCTCCGCACGGTTAACGAAATGGTCTTGAGGCGGGGGCGCGGTAGCAGGCACTTCGACGAGCAGGGGGATGGGATCGCTGAGCGCGATGCCGACGGGGTTGGCGACCAGGACGCTGTAGGCGCCGCCGTCGGCGACCTGGACATTGGGGATGGTGTAGGAGGCATTGGTGGCGTCGGGGATGTTGACGCCATTCTTGCGCCATTGGTAGGTCAAAGGCGGCGAGCCGATCGCGATCACGGTGAAAGTGACATTGCTTCCCAGGGGCACCGAGATGCCACTGGGCACCATCGCGAAACCCGGCGGCGCCAGCACACTGAGAGTGGCGACGGCGCTGGTGGCGGCGCCGGCGGCGTTGCTGGCGACGGCCCAGTAGGCGCCGGAGTCGAGCAACTGGGCGCTGCCGAGGCTGAGCGCCGCGGCGGTTTGTCCGGGCAGCGGCACACTGTCCTTAAACCATTGGTAGGCGGGGGCTGGGCTGCCGGTGGCCTCGACGCTGAGCAGCACCGCGCTTCCTTCAGACACGGTCTGGCTTGCAGGGTGGCGGCTGATGGTGGGCGGGGCCAGCCACGTGATGAGCAGTGGATCGGTTTCAGCGCGTTGTGTAAAATCTGCCGTGAACACCGCAGCGCGCACTATCGCCGATGCCGTGACGGTGAGCGGCCCGATATAGACATTACCCTGCGCCGGGTCGGAGCCGTCGAGAGTGAAGAAGATCCATCCGTTGGTGAGGCTGGAGGTCAGCTCGATTTGCGCCGGGCCGGCCAGGAAGACGCTATTGGTGGAGGGCGGCAGGCCGTTGAGCAGGATTTCCGGGGGACCGAAGACGGTGAGCGTGGCGACCTGGCTGGTGACGGCGCCGAGGGTGTTGGTGACCACTACCGTGTAGCCACCGGCATCGGAGGGCTGGACGTTGGAGAGAATCAAGCTGGCCGTCCCCGCGCCGATGATGTTGCCGCCATCGAACAAGTCGATCCCATCCTTCTGCCACTGGTAGGTCAGAGGTTCGGTTCCGGCGGCGGCCACGGCGAAGGACGCTCTATTGCTGATGGCGACGCTCTGGCTTTGCGGTTGCCAGGTGAGGCGGGGAGATTCGGGCGGCGGATCGTATTCCACAAGGCACGGAAATCGATCCGAGCCGAGTTCATCGGTCCAGATTCCAATCGCCCAACCCCACATGATGAAACACATCGAGTCGTCTCCGCGGTGATTGTCGGGTTGGGCAGGACTCGAAAGCCAGGCCGTATAATTGAATGGCTCTCCGGTGACCCATTGCCAGTTCCCCGCAGGTTCGGGACTGCCTGAAGGCTGGAACCCGCCAATCCAAGGCGTCGCTTCGGCGGGCACGACTTGGGTGAGGAAAGTGTTTTCCGCGGGGGATGTGATGGTTGCCAGGTGTCCCGTGAGGGAGTTGCAGCTGCGGGTTTCGGCGAGTTGCCTGGCCTCGGGCCAGGTGAATGCTCCGGGAACGAACTCATAGGTGTGGCCGGTGGCTGGATCGAGGCACACAACGCGCAGCGCTGCCAGCTCGCTGGAGATCGAACCCAGGCCATTGGACACCACAACCGTGTAGCTGCCGGCGGCGGCGGATTGGACGTTGGAGAGCAGGAGCGTGGCGTTGGTGGCGTTGGGCAGCGCGGTCGTGCCGTTGAACCACCACTGATAGCTCAGTGGAAGCGAGCCGGAAGGCACCACACTCAGAATGGCTGATGAGCCGGCGGTGACGGTTTGCGAAATCGGCTGAGAAACTATGGCCGGTGGTTGCGGGGCAGCAAATGGGATTTCAAGAATCACCAAGCCCCATTCCAGGTCTGCGACAAATGCCAGGTTGCCCACGACGGCCACGTTTTCTGCAAACCCTCGGGTGTCATAGCTGCCGCGGAGTGCTGGTGCAGCCGGGTTGCGCACGTCAATCACCTGCAAGCCGGCCGCGCCATCCGCGACATAGGCGTAGCCGTCCGCCACCGCCACGCCCAGCGCAGAGCCGCTGGTGTCATAACCGCCGACCCACGTCGGCGCCGCGGGATTGCGCACATCAATCACCTGCAGGCCGGCATCCACAGCCGGCACATAGGCGTAGCCGTCCGCGACGGCTACGCACCTGGCCATTCCGCTGGTATCATAGCCGCCGACACGCATGGGGGCCGCGGGATTGCGGACGTCAATCACCTGCAAGCCACTGGCAGAGTCCGCCACGTACACATAGCCGTCTGCCACCGCGACGCCCTGGGCATAGCCGCTGGTGTCGCAGCCGCCTACGCACACGGGGTTGGCCGGGTCGCGGAGGTCGATCACCTGCAACCCGTCAAATCCCATGGCCACGTAAGCGTAGCCTCCGGCCACCGCCAGCACCACAGCTGAGCCCATGGTGTCGCAGCCACCCGCGAGCACGGGTGCTGCCGGGTTGCGCAGGTCGAAGACCTGCAAGCCGCCTGTGTAGTCCGCCACGTGGGCATGGCCGCCGGCCACCGTCACGCCCAGCGCCCGACCGGCGGTGTCACAGCCACCCACACGCACCGGCGCTGCGGGATTGTTCACGTCAATGACCTGCAGCCCGGCATAATCATCCGCCACATACACATAACTGCCCGACACCGACACGCTGTAGGAATACCCGGGTTCCCCGTAGCCGCCTGCGGGGACGGGTGCTGTCGGGGTGCTCACATCAATCACCTGTAATCCGCCATCCCAATCCGCCACGTAGGCGTAGCCGCCGGCCACCGCCACGCATTGTGCAGTCCCGTCGGTGTCGCAAGTGCTCGCGAGCGCAGGTGCCTCCGGGTTGCGCACATCAATGACCTGCAAGCCAGCTGTGCTGTCCGCAATGCAGGCGTAATCGCCCGCCACTGCGACGCCCAACGCCCATCCGCTGGTGTCGCAGCCACCCACAGGCACCGGCACCGCCACGTTGCTCACATCGATGATCTGCAAGCCGGCTGCGCCGTCCGCGATGTAGGCGTAGCTGCCTGCCAGAGCCACGCCGTAGGCAGACCCGGCTGTGTCACAGCTCCCCACAGGCAGTGGCACCGCCACGTTGCTCACGTCGATGATCTGCAGGCCGGTTGCGCCGTCCGCGATATAGGCGTAGCGGCCTGCCACAGCCACGCCGACGGCAGACCCGCTGGTGTCAAAACCACCCACGCGCACGGGCGCTGCCGGGTTGCTCACGTCAATGACCTGCAGGCCGGAAACCCAATCCGCCACGTAAGCGTAGTTGCCGGCCACCGCCACGGCCCTGGCCCATCCGCTGGTGTCATAGCCGCCCACGAGCACTGGCTGCGCGGCATTGCCCACGTCAATCACGTGCAATCCCCCGTCGCCGTCCGCCACGTAGGCATAACCGCCCGCGACCGCCACGCCGTAAGCGGACCCGGGTGTGTCGCAGCTGCCCACAGGCACCGGCGCCGCCGGGTTGGTCACGCTGAGGATTGCGAGTCCGCCGAATCCTTGAGCCACATAGGCCAGGCCGTTGGTGACAACGACCGCCGACGGGGTGCCACGGATGAAGCCGGGCCATTCGCCTTTGAAAGCGACTGGCGGCAGGACGGTAAGCACCGCCCCCTGGCTGGTGACCGCGCCATAGGCGTTCGTGACGACCACCCGGTAGCCGCCCGCGTCGGATTCGAGCGCAGAGTTTAGTGTGAGGGTTTCGGTCAACGCCCCGGAGACACGTGCATCGTCGGTGAGATTCGCGCCATCCTTCTGCCACTGATAGGCCATTGGTGCGGTCCCAGTGGCCGTGACACTGAAGGTCGTCGTCGCGCCGGGGGCGACGAGTTGATCTTGTGGTTGGGACGCGATGAGCGGTGGCCAGCCTTCGGAAAGCCCGCTCAACATCAGATCGAAGCTGATGTCGCTGCTGCCTGCGCTGCCCTGGTGGATTTCCACTGCGATCACGTTGGTGCCGGCCTCCAGCACGCCGGCACCGATATCGGTGGCGCTCAGAGCGTTGTCACCCACCGCGGCGTCAGCAAGAGTCGTGTATGAGATCGGGCCCTCGGGCATGAAGACCCGAAACACCTCGGTCCCGTTGAGGTAAACCACGCCGCCGTCATCATACAGCAACTGGAGATCGAGAGTGGTCCAGGCGGCGGGATCGGCAAGGAGGAACTCGTTCCGGAAATAGGTGGTGATGTATTTGTTGCCCGGCTCGGGGCCGTAGCTCACCACGGTCGCCTCATCCCCATCGCCGTAACCCAATTCAGCGGCGCCGGTCGACCACGTGCTATCGTCATACCCAGACTGGCTCCATTCGGTGCCCAGGTCCGTGCCGCGATCCCAGTATTTCCAGGTTGAGCCAAAGGGGATGACGAGATTGGTTGCGACCACGGGGGGCCGCACCTCCAGTGTGGCCACCTGGCTGGTGACGGCGCCGTGGGCGTTGGAGACGACCACCCGGTAGCCGCCCGCGTTGGATTCGACCGCAGAGCTCAGTGTCAGGGTGCCGGTCAACGCTCCCGCGACACGCCCATCGTCCGCGAGGTTCGTGCCGTCCCGTTGCCACTGGTAGCCGAGCGGCTCGGTGCTGGTGGCGGACACGGTGAAACTGGCAGTGCCGCCGGGAGCGACGATTTGGCTTTGGGGCTGGGCGGTGATGGTGGGCAGGCTTTGCGGCAGGTAATCGACGTGGGCGCCGCGGTCTAATAGGGACTGGATAATGGCCAGCGCCGGCGTCCCCTCGTTGACGTCCAGCCGGTTGGCGGCCACATCCAGAAAGCTGAGGTTGGGCCATGCACCCAGTACGCCGATGTCCGTCAGTTCGGCTTGGCGCAAGCTCGCCCAAGTGAGATTCGTCAGAGCCGCCAGCGCGGAGACGTCGTAAAGCGGGTTGTATCCCACGCACAGCGTCCGGAGTCTCCAGAGGCCGGCCAAGGGGGCCACGTTGGTGATGCGGCTGTTCCAGAGGTGCAGCTCGGTGAGGTTAGTCAGGCTGCTCAAGGGGGTTGCGTCGAACAACAGGTTGTCGTTCAGACTGAGGAGTTCCAGGCTGAACATGTTGGTGACGACAGCCAGGGAATTGGTGATGCTATTGTAGCCCAGGTTCAGCTCGCGCAGTTGGGTGAAGCCCAGCAATGGGCTGGCATCGGTCAGGTGCGTGTCCCAGAGATGCAGTCGGATGAGATTGGTCAGGACACGCAACGGTGTGGCATCATAGAGCAGGTTGTGGTTCAGGTTTAGAAACTGCAGCAGCGGCATGTTCGTTACCACAGCGACGGCATTGGTGATGGCATTGGCGCCGAGGTCGAGCCAGCCCAGCCGGGTGAGTCCGACGAGGGGGCTTGCGTCGGTCAAACGCGTGTCCCAGAGGTAAAGCCCGAGCAGGTTGGTCAGCGCGCTGAGCGGGGAGGCGTCGTAGAGCAGGTGGTTGCTTAGAACGAGCCACTCCAGGCCCGGCATGTTGGTCACGGCCGCATAGGTGTTGGTGATGGCGTTGCCCCCGATGTCCAGTTGCCGCAGCCGTGTGAGTCCCGCCAGCGGGCTGGCATCGGTCAGGCGCGCATCCCAAAGGAAGAGGCTGACGAGGTTGGTGAGGCCGCTCAACGGAGCGACGTCGTGCAGCGGGTTGAACGCCAGGTTCAACACCTCCAGGCTCAGCATGTTCGTCACAGCCGCGAGCGCGTTGGTGACCGGATTGGACCCCAAGTTGAGCAGATGCAACCCGGTCAAGTTGCGCAGCGGGCTGGCGTCGGTGAGCGCGTTTGCCCAGAACTGCCCCTCCGTCAGATTCACGAGGCCCGCCAAGGGTGTGAGGTCGCGCACGGCGTTGAAATTGGCCTCGAGGATGGCAAGGTTCGTTGCCCACTCCAGCCCGGTCAGGTTCGCGATGCCCCGGCCGCTCACGCGCAGTTCGACGAGGGCCAACAGGTCTGCGGGCGTGATCGGGTCGCTGGGGATGGACAGCGCATCGCGCACGGCGGTTTCGAGGTTCGGATCGGCAAACGTCACAGTGGCTTCCAACCGGGCGACCGCGCCGGTGACAACGCCGGAGGTGGCGAGCTGGTTTGCGGGTTGAGCGATGATCTGCAGCGGGGGGCCAGCGTGAGCCGGGTGCACCCCCACCGTCAGGCTTAATACGATGCTGCCGAGCCAGGCGCACCACGCGGTCGTTAGCATTTGGGCAGGCCTTGGCACCGTAAACCGAGACCTTGAATACTGCGCGTTGAACATTGGCCTGAACGTTGAGCGTTGAATGTTGCCGCTCCCATTGTCAGTTGAGCCTTGGGCCTGGCACGGTTCACAGGACGCCTCGACCTGGTCTTGCACGCGCATTGCGCCCGTGAACAGCGAAGGCTTCCATTCGATGTTCGATGTTGGATGTTCAGTGTTCGGTGTTCGAATTGAACATCGAACATCCAACATCGAACGTCCAACATCGAACGGTTCGGTCCCGTGAACAATAGTGTCATTCATTGTTGATTGAGGCGGTAGAATCCCCGGCCAGGGCTGACGTCAAAGGTCACTTGGTTCCTGCATCCGACCACGGCGTGTTGGCGGGGGGCGACCGGAACCCACGCCGCTCCCGCCACGTGATCGCTCCGTTCGACAACGAATTCACCTGCATTCACCGGCCACGCCAGCTCAAGCGCCGCGCCACCCTCGATCATCGACACCTCCAGGAAGGGCACGACGTCGGTGCAGGGCGAGACGAACGCCACATTGTCCAAACCGCCAACACCCTGGGCGGCCACAAAACTGCCCCGGATCTGCAGGCTGGTCAGGGCGCCCAGCACCGATTGCATCTCTGACGCCGTCGCACTCTGCCTGGTGTCGTTTCGACGCCACCCGAGCTCCACGCGCAAAGGAATCCGGTACGTCCGCGGGTTGGTTCCGGGGATTTCTGCCGAGTAATAGCTCAGATTCAAACCGCCGCCGGCCAGCCGGACGGTGGCCTCGACCAGTGGCTGCGCGGCGGTCGCGCTATGCCAGACGTCGAATTGCAGCCAGCCGCCGTAAGCAGCCGACTGGTCGCCGAGGAACTCCACCGGCGCCACCCAGAACCATGCCGCGCTGGCGATGAGATCGTCCGCAAGCGCCACGCCGTTCTGCCACCTGGGATTCCCGGCGGCGCCGGCGACGGTCCACTCCTCCAGGTCGAGGTCGAAGGTGCTGCTGGCCAACGCGGCACTAGCGGGGTCAACGGTGAGGCTTGCGACGTCACACTGGACAACGCCGATCGCGTTGCTGGCGACCACGCGGTAAACGCCGGCGTCTGCAGGCTGGACATTGGTCACCGCCCACACAGAGTTCGTTGCGCCGGCGATGAGAGTCCACCCCCGGTACCATTGGCACTGCGCCGGCGGGTCGGCGCCAGTCACCGCAATGCTCAGTTCCACCCGGTCGCCGCGTTTGAGCATTTGATGAGTCGGGCAAGTCACCACAATCGTGGCCGGCCAGCCCAACTGCCAGTTGAGAACCGTCGTCCCGCACGCGCCGAGGACGCCGTCCACAGCCACGGAATACAGCGTTCCTGACTGCGCAAGAAACGACACACGGCTTCGCACCTGGTCCGCTGCGCCGTTGTTGTCGCATGCCACTGTCTGCAACGTGCGCACGCTGTTGGTGCCGGTGTAAACCGCCAACACGGTGTCATACGTGCTGCCCACGGTGTCAATCACCAGGACGCCGTCCTCCAGAGGTTGCAGTCCGAACCACTTCGAGGCGCTGCCGATCACACCGCAGGGCGGGGCCTCAGCGGACTGGGTCTGCGCACCCGTCGTGTTGAACACCTGCGCGCCTGCGGTGCCAACGGTGACCGGGACGAAACCCGGCGCGCCGGCGCCGGCGGCTGCGATTCCACGTCGCCCGGGCACGAGCAGGGGGCCGGCGCCTGCCGGGATGGGGAAGAACACGTCTTCGACCTTGTCTTGCGATTGCACGTTGCTGAGCGGCCCGATCTCGATGATGGCGGGCGGGCTCAAGAGGCCACGGCCGGTGCGATTTGTGATGGCGACGGTGTAACTGCCGACGTGGGCGGGATTGACCTGGGCCAGCGTGAAGGTGGCCCCGGTGGCGCCCGGAATCGGTTCCTGGTTGAAGTGCCATTGGTAGCTCAGATCCGATTCCGTCGCCTGCACTTGCAGCTCGGCTGTGGCTCCCCAAGGCACAGTCTGGCTCGCCGGCGGCACCGTGATTACGGGAAGGGACTCATCCGTTGGCTCGAATTGCCAGGACAGCACGAAATCACCCTGCTCACCGGCGAAGCCGTCGATGGCCACCGGGTAGGCCACCCCCGCCTGCGCATTAAACTGCAGTTCGCTGGTCAGCGCGCCGCCGCGGTCTTCGTCGTCCGCCACCGGGACGAGTTCGGCGAGTTGGCTGCCGGTGTAGATGGCGAGCAAGGTGTCGAAGGTGCTGCCAATGGTTTTGAAGGTGGCGATGCCGCCGGCCGGCGCAGTCCATTCGTACCAGACCGAGTTGGTACCGTACTTGCCGGCGTGATAAGGCTCGTCCACCTCGCGTGTGGCCTGCGCCACGGTGCCGGTGGCGTACCCGATCCCGCCGGAGAGCAGCCTGCGGTCCGCAAAAGCATCCGTTGAGGGCGGCGCGGCAGCGGGCACTTCGACCAGCAGGAACGCGGGCTCGCTGGCGACGGCGGCGATGGGATTGGCCACCACGACGCTGTAGCTGCCGCCATCCGACAACTGCACGCTGAGGATCGCGAACGACGCGTTGGTCGCATTGGCAATGTTGACACCGTTCTTGCGCCATTGATGCGTCAGCGGGTCACTGCCACTCGCAACCGCCTGGAATGTGACCGACCCGCCCAGCGGCACGCTTTGGCTCGGGGGCAGGGTCGTCACCCCCGGCGGGGCGAGCACGGTCAGTTGAGCAGGGGGGCCAAGGACCGCGCCGGCGGTGTTCCAGACCAGGACGGTGTACGTGCCCGAATCGGACAGCCCCACCTGTGTCCATGACAATGTCGCTTGGGTTTGCCCCGGCATCTGCTGGTTGTCGTGGAACCAGGAGTAGGCCGGCGGCGGGTTTCCCCTGGCGGCCACGCTCAGGCTCACCGCCGTGTCCACTGCCACGGTCAGGCTCTGCGCATGAGAGGTGATGACAGGGGCAATCTCCGGCTCGATCCAATAGGGGCCGGACTCGGCCCACCGGGTGAAATCGGCGGTGGCCACCGTGGCCCGCAGCACGATGTTGGTGGACACTGTGAATGGCGCAACATACAACCGCCCCTCCCGGGGCTCTTCGCCCCCCAGGCTGTAGAACATCCAGCCGCCTGGCACCGCCGTCTGCAATTCCACTGTCGCCGGCCCCGCCACAGCCAAGAGATTTGTCACGGGCACGCATCCGTTGACGAGGACCCCGGGCGCTCCCGCGATGGTGAGGTTGGCCACGGTGCTGGTCACCACCCCCCAGGCATTGCTGACCACAACGGAATAGCAGCCGCCGTCCGGCAACCCCACATTGGTCAACACCACAGCCGAAACCGTCTGGCCTGCGAGCAGTTGGCCCTCCCGATACCACTGGTAACTGAGCGGAGGCGTGCCGCCAGCGTGGAGCACAAGGCGGGCCTCAGACCCCAACACGACGATCTGGTCGGTGGGCTCCTGCAGGATCAACGGGCCGAAGCCGCCCGGCTCAAATGCCACCTGGTCCACCCACCCTCCGTCGATCCCTGCGCATCCGGTGGCATTCTTCGAATAAGCCCACCGAAGCGTCTTCGTGCCGACGCCGAGCCAAATGTTCACTGGCTGCCAGTCCACCTCGCCAGAGAGGGTTGCCTGGAGAATTGGCATCGCATAAAACCGAAGCACATCCGTCTCCGGTTCGGATGAGACTTTCCACCAAAACGAGAGCCGTCCGGGGCCTTCGACAGATGTCTGGAGCAGCGAGGACTGGCCGTCGCCGACCGGGCCGCTTTGGGCGGCATCGGTTCCGTCGTGCGTGATCGCCGCCTGCGCGAGCCACAGGGAACTGGTGGTGGATCCGCTGGTGGACCAACTCCAGTCCAAGGCGTCGAGCGCATCAGCCAGGCTGAGAGGGACATTGAGGATGGCAGAGGCGCTGACGGTCACGCCCCACGCGTTGCTCACCACCACTACGTATTCACCAGCGTGTGTGGATTGCACGCCGGTGATGCGCAGTGAGGCGTTGGTGGCGCCGGGCATGTCCGCGCCGTTGAAGCGCCATTGGTAGCTTAACGGCGCGGTGCCCGGCGCCGTGACCGAGAACACCACATCCCCACCGCTGCCCACGGTTTGGCTCTGAGGTTGGGCCACCAAAACGGGAGGCGACGTCACGAATAACTCCGCATCGCGGATGCTGACCGCGCCCATGCCGTTCGTGGCATACAATCGGAACACATACAGGTCGGCCACGTCGGGAGTGAACGTGGGGTTGCGGATGTGTCCGTCGGAAAACAGGGCCGTCGAGCCCAGAGGGCGGCGGATCACGCGCCACTGCCAGGCGACAGCGGTTTGCGGTGTCGTGTCCAACTGGCGCAGCACCCCGGCGAGACCATTGGTCTGGTCGAGGATCGGTTGGTCGGGGCAGGTCAGCAGAGACTTGCGAAGGACGTGGCTGGCGGAGTCCGCCACGATCAGGTTGCCGGCGTTATCGACCGCAATGCGGTAAGCGTAACTGAATCGGGCGGCAGCGGCCGTGCCGTCCACACTGCCCGGCGTTGCCGGGTAGCCGCCGAGGGTGGTCACGTCGCCGGCCAGGTTGATGCGCCGGACGCATACGTTCGCGAAATCCACCACGAACACGGTGCCAACGCTGTCGACTGCCAGGCCGGAGGGGCTGTTGAATCGAGCGTCCGGGCCGCGGGCATCGTGCCATCCGGCGACTCCTGGCAGGCCGGCGAGCGTGGTGACATCACCGGATGGGCTCATGCGGCGGATGGCATGATTCGACGGGTCGGCGATCAGCAGGTTGCCCGCGGGGTCCAACGCTGCATCAAGCGGATAATAGAATCGCGCGGCGCTGCCCACGCCATCGGCGGTTCCGGGGCTGCCGGCCAGGCCGGCGACCGTCGTCACAAGGCCCTCCGGTGTGATCCGGCGGATAGTGTGATTGTCACTGTCAGCGACGAACACGTCGCCCACCGCACTGACTGCGAGGCCACGAGGATTATAGAAGCGCGCGGCAGGGCCGAGGCCATCGACGCTTCCAAATGCGCCCGCCAGACCCGCCAGCGTGATCACATCGCCCCCGGCCGTGATCTTACGAACAGTGTGATTTCCGGTGTCTGCCACGTACACGTTGCCCAGGCGCTCGCTCGCCGCGTGAGACGGGTAAAGGAAGCGCGCAGCGTTGGCCGGCCCATCAGTCGAGCCGGCAGAGCCGGCCCGACCGGCGCGGATCGTGACCGTGCCCGCCGCATTGATCTGGCGGATGGTATGGTTGACATGGTCGGCCACCAGCACATTGCCTTTGAGGTCGAGCGCAAGGCCACGGGGAGAGTTGAACCGGGCGTTGCGCGCGATGCCGTTGGCTGTGCCCCAAAGACTGGCTTGCCCGGCGATGGTGCTCACCGTGCCGTTGGGATCCACCCGCCGAATCGTGTTGTTTTCCGACTCCGTCACATACACAGAACCGGACGCGTCGACAGCCAGCCCGACCGGATAATAGAACCGGGCCACAGTGTTGGAGCCGTCGGTGCTCCCGGTCACGCCGGCCTGGCCAGCCCACGTGGTGACATTTCCGTTTGGGGCAATCCGGCGGAGCGTATGGTTTGCGTGGTCGGCAACCACGAGGAACCCGCTGCTGTCGACCGCGATGCCCCATGGCACGGCGAACCGAGCCGCGGCGCCCAAGCCGTCGGCGCTCCCGCTCATTCCTGCCTGCCCCGCCAGCGTGGTCACCTGCCCGTCGGGACTGATCCGGCGAACGGTGTGGTTTGCCGCGTCGGTCACGAAGAGGTTGCCTTCCCGATCCAGCGCGATCCCGCGCGGCTGATTGAAGTGGGCAAGGTGACCTTGCCCATCGCTGAACCCCGGAACACCCGGCTCGCCCGCGAGCGTGGTGACGATGCCGTTTGGTGCGATTTTGCGGACTGCGTGATTTGGCTCCTCGACTACGTAGAGTGCGCCGTCTGGAGCCACAGCCACGTCGAACGGATTCCAGAATCGGGCCTCGAGGGCGGGGCCGTCGACAGCACCCCACTGCCAGGGCTGGCCTGCCACCGTAATGACTTCCCCAGCCGGACTGATCCGACGGATCGTGTGAGTCCAAAGGTCGGCGACGAAGACGTTGCCGCCCGCATCCACCTCGACCGCCATCGGATAACAAAATCGGGCCGCACTCCCCGCGGCATCCGTGCTGCCAGTGAGACCCGTGCGACCTGCCAGCGTCGTCACCCACCCGTCAGGCGTGATTTTACGGATGGTCTGATTGACATGGTCGGCGACGTATAAGTGCCCTTGCGTGTCCACGGCCAGGCCGCGCGGCGAACTGAACCGGGCCTCAATGCCCATGCCGTCGAAGAAACCGGGGCCGCGTCCGGATTGTCCGACCCAGGTGCCAAAGCTGTATTCCTCGGTCAGGCCTTCGCCGGACAGCACGGTCAGCACGGCCGGGGGCGCGCTGGTTGTGGCGCCGTAGTCGTTCCACACCACCACGACATAGTTGCCCGCATCGCTCGCCTGCACATTGGTCAGTGTCAACTCCGGCTGGGTGGCGCCGATGATGTCCTGCCCCTTGAACCGCCACTGGTAGCGGATCGGCCCCAAACCCGTGGCCGCCACCTGCAGCGTGACGTGCCGCCCTGCAACCGCCTGCGCGTTCGGCGGTGAGGCGAGCAGCGTGGGTGGTTCGGTGGCCAACGCCTCGAACGACAGCGTGCGAATGCAAATCCCGCCCATCGCGTTCGTGGCGCGCAACCGAAACCCATAAAGGTCTGCCGCGTCCGGCGTGAATGTGGGGTTGTGCACAGTGACGGACGACAACTCCGACGTCGACCCCGAGGGGCGCCGGATCAGGGTCCAATTCCAGGCGATTGCCGTGGACGGGGCGGCATCCAACTGGCGAAGTGCGCCCACGGGGCCAACGGACTCATCAATCACCGGCATGTCCGGGCACGTGGGCACCGAAATGCGGATGGTGTTGTTGTCGGTGTCGGTCACGCACAGCGTGCCGTTCGTGTTCACCGCGATACCCCAGGGCCCGCCAAACCGCGCGTCGCTGCCGGTGCCGTCGGCAGCGCCGGCGGTTCCGTTGCCGCCCACGGTCGTGACGACGCCGGCAGGATCGATCTTCCGGATGGCGTTGTTCAAGTCGTCTGCGACCCAGACATTGCCCTGTCGATCCACAGCGACGCCGTGCGGTTCGCGAAACCGGGCGTCGCTGCCGACGCCATCAGCAAACCCGGGATTCCCCGGCGAGCCGGCCATGGTCGTGACCGTGCCCGCGGGCGTGACCTTCCGGATGGTGTGGTTGCGTGTGTCCGAGACGATCAGGTTGCCGTCGCCATCCAGCGCCATGCCCCGAGGTTCATTGAACAGAGCATTCGTGCCCGTGCCATCTGCGAACCCAGCCACCCCGCCTCGACCGGCCAGAGTTGTCACTTCGGCGGCGGGGGTGATCTTGCGCACAGCATGATTGCCCGTGTCGGCCACATAGAGGGTCTGCTGCGGATCGGCCACGACGCCACGCACGGAGCGGAATTGGGCCGACAGACCGATGCCATCCAGATAACCTCCGGTGCCTGGAGACCCGGCGAACGTGCTGACCTGGCCATTAGGTACCACCCTGCGAATGCAGTAATTCGCGCTGTCGGCCACAAACACATCTCCGCAAAAATCCGCTCCTGGGTCGTAAGGATAGTTGAATCGAGCAGCTGACCCCAGCCCATCGGCGTAACCTGCGGCACCGACCGCACCCGCGAATGTGCTGACGACGCCGCGAGGTGTGATTGTGCGAAGGGTGTGATTATGGGTGTCGGCCACATAGACAGTGCCGTCGGCGTCGGTTTCGATCCCCGCTGGATAATTGAATCGGGCCACGGCGTTCGTGCCATCGGCACTCCCGCTTGTCCACGGCATGCCAGCAAAAATGGTGACCCGTCCATCCGGGGCAATGCTCCGGATCAGGTGCACAGTGTATTCAGAGACGAAAACGTTTCCCGCGGCATCCACAGCCAACCCTGCGGGTTCCCAGAGTCGGGCGGCGCTGCCCACGCCATCCACGGTGCCGGCAGATCCCGGCAAGCCGGCAATCGTGGTCACGTAGCCGTCAGGACCGACGCGCCGGATCGTGTGATTGGCATTGTCCGTCACATACAAGTTGCCGGCGGCATCAAGATCCACCTCCAGGGGCGTGCGGAACCGGGCCACATTTCCGGGGCCATCCTCACTTCCCCAACTGGTCGCCACACCGGCCAGAGTCGTCACCACACCGTCCGGGGTGACCTTGCGGATCGTGTGGTTGAAACTGTCCGCCACGTAGAGATTCCCATTGGTGTCCAAGGCCAGGCCGCGCGGTTGGTTGAAGCGGGCGACCGTGCCGGGCCCATCCGCGGTCCCCAGCGTGCCCACTAATCCGGCCAGGGTGCTCACTTGGCCGCTGGGATCGATCTTCCGAAGAGTGTGGTTCATCGTGTCCCCCACATAAAGATTCCCCTCGGCGTCCGGGACAATGCCGCGCGGCTGGTTGAACCGGGCGTTGCTTCTGCGGCCGTTGGCGGCGCCCGACACGCCTGCCAAACCTGCCACAGTGGTGACCAGTCCGGCCCGCGTGATTTTGCGAATGGTGCTATTCATGGTGTCGGCCACATACACGTTGCCGGCCGCATCCACGGCGACGCCCTTGGGTTCGTTAAACCGCGCGGCGCTGCCCTGGCCGTCGGCACCGCCCGGCACTTCGGCCAGCCCGGCCAGGGTGGTCACGCCGCCCGCCGGCGTGATTTTGCGGATCGTATGATTCAGCCGGTCTGCCACGTACAAGTTGCCGGCGCTGTCCACCGCCATGCTCCGGGGATACCTGAATCGCGCGGTGAGCCCGACGCCGTCGATGGCCCCCCGCCCTTGTTCAAACGGCCCCGCCAGAGTCACAAACGTGTATTCGTCACTCAAGGGCGGCTGCACCACGAGGACCGCCGGTGGACTGGCGGTCACCGTCCCCCAGTCGTTGCTGACGATGACGGAGCAACTGCTGGCGTCGGCGAGTCGAACCGGGCTGAGGGTGAGCGTGGGCTCCGTGGCTGTGGCGAGAGGTGCGCCATTGAACCGCCATTGATAGTGCAGCGGCGTGCCTCCCCAGGCGGCCACGCGAAAGGTCACCGTGGCTCCCGCATAGCAGTTCGTCCCCTCCGGCGCGCTCGCGATCGCAGGACTCATCGCATACCAATCCACGTGAGACCGCGGACCGTTGAAATCGTCGCCGGGGAAGAACCCGTCGAAGAATGTGAATTGCTGCCGGTTGGTGCCGTTGAGATCCATGAGCCAGAGATTGGCCGGCTGCAGGGGCACGCCATGGCCATGTGCGCTCGTCTCCAGGAACAACAAGCCCGCGCCATCGGGAGACCAGGACTGCAGATGACAGAATTCTGTTGGCCCAGTCAGCACACGGAACCCGGTTCCGTCCGGCCGGATCGTGGCCACGGCGGGATACTCGGGGTTGTGATACGCTCCCCCCGTCAGGAAGCGGGTGAAGGCAATCTGATTCCCAACAGGCGACCACTTGGCCTCGCAATCCTTCCACTCGTCAACAACGTCCCGATAGACCGTGCTCCAGATTCCAGCGACCGAGTGGTAGGCATAAATGTTGTACATGGGTGACCAGCAGCCGTCTTGGGCGCGCACCAACCATTGAAGGCCATCGGGCGAGATGTCGGTGACGCCGTCCTCGTGCCTGCCCGGGAGGGCGTCGCCCATGGCGAACACCCACTGCAGAGTGCCCTCGGCGATTTCCACGCGATAGACTGAGCTGTGGCAGGGCAAATCGCCGGGGTAGGCGCTCACGAGGAGTTGCGTGGGATTCAGCCAGACGGGGTCCTCGACCCCATTGTTGGTGAACGCGTTCCGCGGCACAAAGCGCCGGCGATCGGCCCCATTCACGGACATGAGATAGATGCCATCCAACGCCGGGTTGGGATCGGACAGCTCAGCCTCCGCGCTGGCTGCTGTGCCATACGCGTTGCTGACAACCACCGAATAGGCTCCCATATCCGATGCTTGAACGTTGGAAAGCGTCAGGCTCGCCGTCGTCGCCCCGCTGATCTTTCCGCCGTTGACGACAGGCTGGCCGTCCTTCAACCAGTGGCAGCTGAGCGGTTCGGTCCCACCAGCTGCAACGTTGAAGGCCACGGCCGATGCGGCTGGCACTTGGACACCCTGCGGTGGGGTCATGACGGTGGGGGGTAACGCCTCAGCCCCCATGCTGCCGCTCACAGCCCACAGCACCAGCAGCCGCGCTGCCCCAATCTCCCTTCGTGAAGTTGTCATCTGCTCTTCTTGGTTAGGATGCTACCATTGCTAGCATGTTTTCGACGCGGTGACAATCTCAAACCGGCACCGCTAACCTGCATTGCTCACAGGGCGGTGAGAAATGCGGGCTAATCCCCGCGCGTGCATCCGCCGGATGCCCTGCAGCGCCCGTTCGGTTGATTTTCTGGGTTTGCCAATTTGGCCCGAGCGTGCATCAATCGACGACGTCGGCGGTAACACGACCCATCATGGGTTTGCCATTTCATCATGCGCGATGGGTGGGCAGGGCGGTGTCCGGGGTTTGGGGCATAACGCTGCTGATGGTGTTCAGTCTGGCCCCGGCAGTCGGTGCTCCGGCGGATGCAGCCAGCCAGGCCGTCCTCGTTGTCAGCCTCGAAGGCCCCGAAAATGCCGTCCACGTCATGCGCAGCGGCGCCACCGTTTGGGATCCGGCCCGAACCGGCCAGACGTTGTACCCCGGGGACCGCATCCGCACCGGCGACCGGGGCCGGGTCACGTTGCGGTGGACCGACAACAGCACCGTCCGGCTGCGGCCGTTCTCGGTTGTTCTGATCGAGCCCAGTCGCGATACCCGGTCGCTGGGCGTCCACCTTCTCAACGGCCTTCTCTATTTTTTCCATCGGGACCGGCCCACCGAGGCGCGCTTCAACACGCACACCGCGTCGGCTGCGATTCGGGGCACAGAGCTGATGTTCGAGTTCGACGAGGGGACGGGGCGCACGACGGTGACGCTTTTGGATGGATTGGTGGAACTGACCAACGCCGCGGGCCGGCTGGAGCTGGTCAGCGGCGAGCAGGGAATCGCGGGCCCCGCTGGGCCGCCGACGAAAACGGCGGTGATCCAAACCGTGAACCTGATCCAGTGGTGTCTCTACTATCCGGGGATTCTGGACGTGGACGAACTGGCATTGACCGAAGATACCCGGCGCGCATTGGCGGAGTCGCTGGAGGCGTATCGCTCCGGAGATCTGCTGGGCGCGCTGGCGGCGTATCCCGAGGGCCGCACCCCGGCGTCTCCGGAGGAAACGGTGTATGAGGCGGCGGTGCAGTTGGCGGTGGGCAAGGTGGACCGCGCCGCCGACCGGCTCCGTCCGCTGCTGGCCGAGGGCGATCCCATCGGCCGAAGCACGCGTCTGGCCGCCGCATTGCGGACGCTGATTGCTGCGGTGACACTGCAGCCGGCGCCCGCCGTTGAGCTTCCCGAACCGCTGGCTTCCGAGTGGCTGGCGGAATCGTATGCGGCGCAATCGCGCGGCGACTTGAGCGGTGCACTCGGGGCGGCGTGGCAGGCGGTCGGGCAATCGCCGCGGTTCGGATTAGCCTGGGCGCGCGTGGCGGAGCTCGAATTCAGTTTCGGCCATACGACGCGCGCTCTGGCCGCGTTGGATCGGGCGCTGGAACTTTCGCCCCGCAATGCCCAGGCGCTGGCCCTCAAGGGATTTCTGCTCGCCGCCGGGAACCAGGTTGCCGCCGCCCTGGGGTGGTTCGATCAGGCCATCGCGCTGGACGGCGGATTGGGCAATGCCTGGCTGGGACGGGGCCTGTGCAAGGTCCGGCAAGGCCGGGTCCGTGAGGGCAAGGACGACCTGCAAGTGGCGGTCACGGTGGAACCGCAGCGGGCGTTGTTGCGCAGCTACCTGGGCAAAGCCTACAGCGTCGCGGGGAACAACCGCCAGGCGAGAAAGGAATTGGACCTGGCGAAGACGGCGGACCCGAATGATCCCACGAGCTGGCTCTACTCGGCGCTGCTGAACCAACAGGAAAACCGCATCAACGATGCCGTCCGCGACCTGGAGCAGTCGCAGGCGCTGAACGACAACCGCCGATTGTACCGCTCGCGCCTTCTGCTGGACCAGGACCGCGCCGTGCGCGGGGCGAATCTGGCGTCGGTGTATCGGGACGCCGGGATGGCGGACGTGAGTGTGCAGGAGGCTGGCAGAGCGGTCAGCGCGGATTATGCGAACGCCTCGGCCCACTATTTCCTGGCCGACAGCTACAACGAGTATCGCGGCTATGGCCGGACCGATCTGCGTTATGAAACCCCGGCGGTGAGTGAATACCTGATTGCCAACCTGCTGTCGGACGTGCGGAGCGGCCCGCTGTCGCCGCAGGTGTCGCAGCAGGAGTACGGCCGGCTGTTTGACCGGGACCGGCTGGGGTTCGCGTCCAGCACCGATTACCTGAGCCGCGGCGCGTGGCGGCAGAGCGCGGTGCAGCACGGCCTCGTCGGCAACAGCCGCTACGCCGTCGACGTGCTCTACCATAGCGACCCGGGCCAGCGCCCGAACAACGACCTCGACTTGTTCAGCCTCTCGGCGCGCTTCAAGCAGCAACTGACGGCCGCCGACAGCGTGTATGTGCAGGCCCTCTACAGCGACGTCGAGTCCGGCGACATGATCCCCAGCTACGATAACGTGGGAAATCCGGATCTGCGCGTGAAGGAAACCCAGGAACCCATCCTGCTGGCCGGCTATCATCACCAGTGGTCTCCGGGATCGCACACGCTCGTACTGGGAGGACGCCTCCAGGACACGGTGCGCATTTCGGACGTCAACAACGACGTGTTCGCACAGTTTAAACTCCGCGGGAACGGCGTGACCGGTTTTCCGGCGGACGTGGCCAACGGCGCGCTGGTGTTTCCGTATTGGCCGCGCGGCGGCCTGGCGTACCGGAGCGAGTTTGAGGCCTACACCCTGGAGGTGCAGCAGCTCTGCCAGAACCGCACCGATCGTGGCGGCCATGGCTTGGTCGCCGGCGCCCGCGTGCAGGCCGGCTCCCTCGACACGCAGACGCGTCTCGGCGATTTTCTGGTGCCCGCCCTGGTGCTCTACAACCCGTGGCACACCAACTGGAATGCGTCCTGGGGGTACCCGGGTTATGCGACGAACCAGGACACTCACCTGTTGCGCGTGAGCGCCTACGCCTACTACCATTGGCAGCCGGCCAGCCCCTTCCTGTTCACCCTGGGTCTGACCTACGACTGGCTCGATTACCCGCAAAACCATCGCTTCGCCCCCACGTCCGGCCGGCAGGCCGGAGCGGACCAGCTCTCGCCCAAGTGGGGGCTGATGTGGACCCCGGCCGAGTTTCTGAGCTTTCGCGCCGCCTACAGCCGGTCCCTGGGCGGCGTTTCCCTCGAGCAGAGCTTCCAGCTCGAGCCCACCCAGGTGGCCGGGTTCAACCAGGCCTTCCGCAGCCTCATGCCCGAATCCGTGGTCGGCTCGATCCCGGCCGCCCAGTTCGAAACCTGGAACCTGGCGCTCGAGCAGAAGGTCGGGCGCGGCACGTTCCTGGGCGCGCAGGCGCAATGGCTCGGCTCGGAGGCCGACCGCGGCGTGGGGGTGTTCACCCTCTTCGAGGACGACCCGATGCGCGCCGTGCCGTCCGGCACCACGGAGCGTCTGGATTACGACGAACGGACGCTGCTCGTGACCTTCAACCAGTTGGTGGGCCGGCACGGCGTTCTCGGGGCGCGCTACCGGATGAGCGACGCCGAATTGACGCGGTCGCTTCCGGGAATTCCCGTGGAACTCAGCGCGGCGCTGGCGCATCGGCGTCACGTCGCCACGCTGCACCAGCTGCATCTCTACGGCCTGGTCCACCACCCCTCCGGCCTGTTCGGCTCCCTCGAATCCATCTGGTCCCAACAATCCAATCGCGGCTACGCTCCGGACATGCCCGGGAGCGACTTCTGGCACCTCAACGCGTTTGTGGGATACCGGTTTTCCCGGCGGCACGCCGAGCTGCAGCTGGGCCTGCTGAACCTCACCGATCGAGATTACCGTCTGAACCCGTTGAACCTGACGGCCGAACTGCCGCGGGAGCGCACGCTGGCGGTGAGCTGCCGGTTTTGGTTTTGAGATGGGGGCGCGATTGAAACGGCGGTGGATGGAGAACCGGCCCGGGGCGCGGGTGGGGGCGCTGGTGACGTGGCTGGCGGGCTGGGTGCTGGTGCTGTTGCCGGTCGGCAACGGGTTGGTGCATTACAGTTTCGATCTGCCCGTCCTGCTCGGGCCCAAGGCGTCCTGCGACGAGGTGCTGATCATCCATCTGGACGAGCCGTCGTTAACCGAATTGTCCCAAGCCTACCAATCCTTCGACCGGACCCTTCATGCGCAACTGCTGCGTCGGCTCACCGCCGGCCACGCAGCGCTTGTGGTCTTCGATGTCTATTTCCCAGAGTCCGATCCGCGTCCCAACGACGCCGAGCTGGCGGAAGCCATTCGCGCCCATGGACGCGTCGTTCTGGCTGCGGATTACTCCCCCCTTCCCGGCCTCATCGGCGGCGAAACCGGCCCGCCGCTCCGCGTGCTGCGCGAGGCCGCGGCCGGTTGGGGGCTGTCGGTGCTCACCCGCGACACCGATGCCATCGTCCGGCGACACGACGACGGGACCGAGGATTTTCCGAGCCTGCCCTGGATCGCCGCCAAAGCAGCCGGCGCGACGGCCGTCCAGGACGAGCGCCTGCGCCTGCAAACGCGCTGGCTCAAGTTCTGCGGTGGGGACCGCAGTATGCCGACTCTCAGCTATTACCTGGCGCTGCAGGCGCCCCCTGAACAATTCACAGGCAAATATGTCTTCGTGGGCGGCAAGCCCAAGACCCGGTTTCTCCACGATGAAACCGACGAGTTCCCCACCTCGCACACCCATCTCGGCGGCCCGTTCATGTCCGGCGTCGAAATCCATGCAACCACCTTCCTCAATCTGGTGCGCGGCGAATGGCTCAACCGGATTGCTCCAGAACGCGAGTTGCTGCTGCTCGCCCTGGCCGGGATCGTTCTGGGCATCAGCCTGGCGATGGTCCGGCCCCTGCCGGGTCTGGCCGTCGCCTCAGCCGTGCTGGTCCTGACAAGTGCCGTCGCCTGCCTGCTGTTCTGGCATGCGGACTTTTGGTTTTCCTGGCTGATCCTTGTCGGGGCGCAAGTCCCGTGCGCGTGGATCAGCGCGGTGGTGTGGAACACGCAAAAACTGTATCGCCACAAGACAGCCCGGGAACGGGACGCACGCGATCTGCCCGGCGCCGCCTCCGGCACTGCTTTCCCATCGCCCGGCCCCCTGATGCCGCCGGCTGCGCCCTCACAAATCCGGAGTGGCGCCACGCGCGTTGTGGCTTCGATTCCGGACTTTGCGTTGATCCGCCGGATCGGGCAGGGTGCCTACGGCGAGGTGTATCTGGCCCGCAACGCCATCGGGCTGCTTCAGGCGGTCAAGGTCATTTATCGCGACAAGTTCGCCAGCGCCGACCCGTATGAGCGCGAGTTTCATGGCATCCAGCGCTACATGCCCGTGTCGTTGAATCACCCAAGCCTGGTCCGGTTGTTGCACGTCGGCCGCAATGACGACGCCGGCTATTTTTATTATGTCATGGAACTGGGCGACGACGCTGTCACCGGCACCGAAATCGATCCCCTGCGTTATGCTGCCCGCACGCTGGCCGGCGAGTTGCCCCAGCCGCCAGGCCTGCCCTGCGGGACCTGTGTGCCGCTGTTTGTGGCGTTGACGGAAGCACTGCACTACCTCCACCTCGAACGCCTGGTTCACCGCGACATCAAACCGTCCAACATCATCTTCGTGCGCGGCATCCCGAAATTCGCCGATATCGGCCTGGTCACCGGCGTGGCCGAGCGCGGCCACGAGGTGAGTTATGTGGGCACCGAAGGGTACATCGCCCCGGAAGGACCGGGCACGCCTGCCGCCGATGTGTTCAGCCTGGGCCGGGTCTTGTATGAAGCCGTGACCGGTCTGCACTGGAGCAAGTTCCCCGAGCTGCCGGACCTGTCGGCCGGGGACGCGGAATGGCCCATCCGGCAGCAGTTGCACCGGATCGCGTGCAAGGCATGCGAGGAGGAGGTCGGCCGGCGCTATCGCTCCGCCGAAGAGATGCACCTGGACCTCCGGCAACTCCAGACCATGTAGCCTGAGCCCACGGCTCTCCGGAAATTCGAGGGTTAAATGGCTGATGAAGAGAGCCATGGAATTCCGAACGCCGAACGGCCAACGCTCAACGCTCAACGCTCAACGCTCAACGCTCAACGCCGAACGGGCAACGCTCAACGCTCAACGCCGAACGGGCAACGCTCAACGCTCAACGCCGAACGGGCAACGCTCAACGCTCAACGCTCAACGCTCAACGCTCAACGCCGAACGGCCAACGCTCAACGCTCAACGCTCAACGCCCAACGCTCAACGCTCAACGCCCAACGCTCAACGCTCAACGCCCAACGCTCAACGCTCAA
>JAFGQR010000105.1 GCA_016935555.1 Verrucomicrobiota bacterium | reverse complement strand
CGATATGGCGCAATTGATAATTGAAAATTAGGAATTGAGAATTTTCAATTGGGCCTTTCGGCAGCCCATGCGCGGTTCATGGGAAGGGCGAACCTCCAACATGGGGACGTGCATGGGGGGCCATGAACAGCCAGTCACTCCGCCGCGCTCGCGCGGTCGAGACGGTCGCGAATGGCGCGCCATTCGGGAGCGTCCGGCACCGCTTCGGCAAGAATGATCCGCGCCCCGGCTTCGTCGCAGCCGTGCAGGGCGGCGTAAAGGGCGCGGGCGAACGCGTGGGGATCGCGGGGCATGATGCGGACGCCGCCCAAGCCGAGGGTCTGGGAGGAGGGCAGACGGGTATGGGCCAGAACGTGCAGGCCGGCGGGGGACCACCCGCGCGCGGCGATCTGTTGGCGGAGGTCGGCGTCATCGGCCCACGCCCCCACCACGAGGCGCGCCCGGGGCGCATAATGCCGGCGCAGCAGACCCGGGCTGCGAAGGGACGTCCCGGGCGTGGCGGTCTCGTCGCCGCCCGGGCGGAGAACGGCATCGCCCAGGACCGCCCGCAGCGACTCGGCGTGAATCACCCCGGGGCGCAGCAGGCGGGGCGGCGTGACGGTGAGGTCGAGCACGCTGGATTCGATGCCGACCTGCGCGGCGCCGCCGTCCACGACCAGCGGAATGCTGCGGCCGAGGCTCCGTTGCACGTGGGCCGCAGTGGTGGGCGACAGGCCGGCCGACAGGTTCGCGCTGGGCGCTGCCAGGGGAAAGCCGCACTCGCGGATCAGGGCCTGGATGAAGGGATGGCTGGGCCAGCGCACTCCCACGGTGTCGCCGCCGCCCGTCACCGCGTCGGGAATCCGCGGCGACCGCGGCAAGACCAGCGTCAACGGCCCCGGCCAGAAGGCCGCCGCGAGCTGGTCCGCCCGCCGCGGCCATTGGCGGACGCATTGGCGCGCCAGATCGAGGCCGGCAACGTGCACAATCAGCGGGTTGTGCGCCGGGCGCCCTTTCACCGCGAAAATCCGCTCCGCCGCGCGCGCGTCCCACGCGTTTGCGGCCAGCCCGTAGACCGTCTCCGTGGGCACGGCCACGAGTTCGCCCCGCCGGAGCAGGCGCGCCGCCTCGAGCAGGGCCGCGTGGAATGCGGGGCCGGAATCGGTGGTGAGGATGCGGGCTTGGTGATGCATGCCGGTCGCCCGTGTTGTAGAACGTCGTCGGGCATTGCACAAGCCCGCCGCACACCCGCGCCGCGTGCGCCAGGGCGGCGGCGCCGGGGAATGCCTCGAAAAGAGATTGTTTTTTGGGGGGCCGCACCCTAGACACGGGCGGATTTGAGCACAAACCCCATGATGCCACCGGGCCGGGGCCGCGCGGATCGCGGTCGCGGGGATTTGGGTGAGCGGACGTCACGCCCATGAAGCTGCGGATCAATGTGCGGATGGTGGTGCTGGCGTTGGTCGTGCTGGTGCTGGACCAAGTGACCAAGCTGATGCTCATGCACTACCTGCCCGAGATCGGGGACGAGCGGGAGGTGGTCAGGGGCTTTTTCCGGCTTGTCCACCTGGGGAATACGGGGGCGGCGTGGAGCCTGTTCCGCGGCTACAACCGCGAGCTGACGCTTCTGGCGCTGGCGGCCCTGGTGGTGCTGTTCTGGACGCGACACCACTTTGCCGTGCACACCGCCGGCGGCCGGCTCTCGCTGGGCCTGATCTTCGGAGGCATCCTCGGAAACCTGCTCGACCGGGTCCGCGTCGGCCACGTCGTGGACTTCCTGTATTTCTACGTCGTGCGCCGCGGCGGAGGCGAGGCGGGCTTCCCGGCCTTCAACGTGGCCGACAGCGCGATCTGCATCGGCGTCGGATTGCTCATCCTCCTGTCGTGGCGCGAAGAAAACCGGCAGGCGGCGGCGGGCAAGGCGGATGCGGAGCGGGGCAAGGCTCCGGAATAGCGGGTCGGAGGGAATGGGCGACCGCACGGAAACGTTTGTTGTCGGGCAATCCGAGCCGGGGCAGCGCCTGGACACGTTTCTGCGGCGGCGGTATGGTGCGGTGTCGCGCAGCGCGCTCCAGCGCCTTATCGAGGCCGGCCATATCACGGTCGACGGCAAACCCGTGAAGCCGACGCATGCGCCCCGTGCCGGCGAGACGGTGCGGGTGTTCTGGCCCGAGGCGCGTCCGGCCGAGGCCGCGCCGGAGGACATGCCGTTGGAGGTGCTTTACGAGGACAGTGACGTGCTGGTGGTGAACAAGCCGGCCGGAGTGGTCGTTCACCCCTCGGCCGGCCACGACGCCCACACACTGGTCAACGCCCTCCTGCACCATTGCCGCGGCCAGCTCAGCGGCATCGGCGGCGTCCAGCGCCCCGGCATCGTCCACCGCCTCGACCTCGAAACCAGCGGCTGCCTCGTCGTCGCCAAGTCCGATGCCGCGCACCAGGCGCTGACGGCCCAGTTCGCCGCCCGCCAGATCACCAAGGTCTATCACGCCATCCTCTGCGGCGTCCTGCCCCGCGACCAGGGCGACATCCGAGCCGCCATCGCCCGCCACCCCACCCATCGCAAACGCATGGCCGTCGACGAGGAGAACGGTCGCGATGCCTGGACAAGTTACCGCGTTCTCGAGCGCTGGACCGAAGCCACCCTCGCCGAAGCCCTGCTCCACACGGGGCGCACCCACCAAATCCGCGTCCATTTCCAGTTTCTCGGCCACCCGCTGGCGGGCGACGCGACGTATGGCGCCCGGGCAAACCAGCGCCTCGCCGAGCGAACGGGCGTCCACGCCCCGCGCGTCATGCTGCATGCCCACCGCCTGAGCTTCGTCCACCCCCGCACCGGGCGCACCGTGACCCGCGAGGCGCCCTGGCCGGCCGATTTCGAGGCGGCGGCGGCGGCGCTGCGCGGCCGGGCGGCCGATCCCACGTAGCCCCCGACGGGGCAAAGTCGACCATGCTGCGGCGCGGTCTTCTCCCCATCCGGAAATGGAACCCGCCGCGCCGAGCTGCAAGCCCCCGTGACGATGCCCGGCGCGTTGCCTGCGCCGCAGCCGGAGAGCTTGGAACGGGCCGCCCGTGGAATCCGCCCCCGTTCAAATCTCCCATCCCGGGCGGTGGTCGCGGTCCAAGGCCGCGTGGGCGGGTTTGGAGTTCAGCACCGCGCATGCCCGGGGATCGAATTCGAGTTCTTCGGCGAACTGGGTGGCCACATTGCCCAGCAAACACATCTCCGCCAGCGGGCCGCTGTAGTCGAAATGGGACATCGCCCGGGGGCCTCCCTTGCAGGCGTCGGCCCATTCCTTCTCATGCCCGGGCGAGCGCGGCAACGTGCGCGGCGGGCCTTGGAAGTCCTTGAACTGGGGTTCGGGCAGGAGGGTGAACACGGTGTTGTGGGCATTGGCGTACAGTTTGCCTTTGCTGCCGACCATCAGCACGCCCGCCCAGTCCGCCCATCTCTTCGCGCCGGCATCCCCCCAGTCGAGCTTGCGGCCCAGGCGCTCCTCCACCTGGGGCCGGAAAGCGCCGCCGCCGTTATACCAGTTCACAACCACCGCAGGCAGATCGCCGCGCGCGGGAAACGACCACCGCACCGCCTCCCATTTCGGAACCGAATCCGTGTCGATTCCCGAAACCTCGGCTTTGATGCGGATGCGCGGCTGCGGGGATGCGGGCGGGCCGTCGGACCAGAGAGTCTCCATGCGAAGCGCCTTGAACGGCAGGTTGAGAATGTGCGGAGCCCAATTCCCCAGGTTGCCGGTGCCGAATTCGCGCCATCCGTGCCAGTTCAACCATTGGCGGTGGTAAGGCCGTTGGGCGCGCGGGCCGAGCCAGAGATCCCATTGCAGAAACTCGGGAACCGGCTGGGATCCGGCCGGCCGCGGCCGGCGGCCCGGTCCCCCCTGATCCGTCCAGGCGTGCACTTCGCGGACGTCCCCCAGGACGCCCGCCTGGATGAGTTCGACGGCGCGGCGGAACGCCTCGCTGGCGGTGCCCTGGTTGCCCATTTGCGTGGCGACCCCCGTTTCCCGAGCCACAGCACGCATGCGGCGGGATTCGTTCACGGTGTTGGTGAGGGGTTTCTCGCAATAGACGTGCTTGCCCGCTTTCATGGCGCGGATCGAGGCCGGGGCATGGAGGTGATCCGGCGCCGCAATCACGACCGCGTCGAGCGCCTTGTCCATCTTGTCCAACATCCGGCGGTAGTCCTGGAAACGCGGGATCTTCGGGAACCGTTCGTACGCAGACGGGTTTTTCGTTTCGTTGACGTCACAGAACGCCGCGAGATTGGCGCCGATGTTCGGAATGGCGCTCACGAACCAGTTGCCGCGTCCGCCCACCCCGACAAGACCGATGTTCAACTTCTCATTGGCCGGGGCGCCCCGGGCCGACCGGCTCCGGTTGAGGATGAGAAAACCCGCGCCCCCCAGGAAACTCGTGCGCAGAAAGAAGCGTCGATTCACGGGATGCATCGTCGGCCCATTCGCAGGAGGATGTCAACGGCCATGTCGCCCCGCCGAGGTCCGCGGGCGCATCGCATCGAAATGGGTTTGAACCCCGCGGCATCGGCATGGCACATTCCGTCCCATGCAATCCACGCTTCGCCGCTGCCTGCGGATCGCCCTGTGCAGCCTGTTGGCCCACGCGGCCTTGCCAGCGCAAGGCGCGCCGCCCGCGCCCGCGCCCGACGCTCTCCCGGCGGCGGTGGATTTGCGCCCCGCGTTCGACCGCCACCAGCTGGGACCGCGCCGGCAGGGAACCCGGCCGACCTGCTCGGTATTCGTCGTGGCGGGCGCGATCGAGTTTGCGCTCGCCCAGGGGACGGGGCAGGGCGGGCGGCTGAGCGTGGAGTTTCTGAATTGGGCGGCGAACCAGGTCTGCGGCGAGCGTGAGGACGGGGGATTTTTCTCGGACCTGTGGAAGGGATTCGAGGCGCACGGCATTTGCGGGGAGAGCCACATGCCCTATCAGGCCAGCTTCGATCCGGAGCGATCGCCCGGGGCGGAGGCGCTGACGAACGCCCGGGCGCGGCGGGCGATGGGCTTGCGGCTGCATTGGATCAAGGAGTGGAACGTGACGACGGGTTTGACGGAAAAGCAACTCGAGGACATCAAGCGGACATTGAGCCGGGGCTGGCCCGTGTGCAGCGGCTTGCGCTGGCCCAAACACGAGCAATGGATCGGCGGCGTCCTCCAAATGTGTCCGCCCGGGGCGGTGCGCGACGGCCACAGCGTGCTGCTGGCGGGCTACCGCGACGACAGCGCCCAGCCCAGCGGGGGCGTGCTGCTGTTCCGGAACCCGGCCCGCAACGGCCGGGACGGCTCCATGCCCTACGCTTACGCGCAGGCCTATATGAACGATGCCGCGTGGGTGGATGCAAGCCGTCAACACACCCGCCGAAACCATCGCCCGCACCCCCGCCCGCGCGTTGACTCATGGCCAGACCCTGTCGGAGGAGTAATGGCATTGGCCAGTCCGCAGCCCCCTGAGGCGACAACAAACCGTTTGACTTGGGGCAGGCCCTGAACATAATCCGGTGCGAATTTGCTATGGCGAGACTTGTCCTCCTCAGCGAGGGTTTTACCGGACGCACGTACGACCTGAAGGCCGAAAAGACCACCGTCGGACGCGTGTCGGACAACACCTTCGAAATCCCGGAGGCCTCCATCTCCAGCCACCACGCCGAACTCATCCTCAAGGGCGGCGACATCCTCGTCCGCGACCTCGGCTCCACCAACGGCTCCTTCATCAACGGCGAGAAAATCACCGAGGCCGTCCTCAAACCCGGCCAGATCCTCCGCCTCGGCGTCGTCGAAATGCGGCTCGAAACCGGCGACGCCGCCCTGCCCAAAAAGGTCTTCGACCAGACGCGCGTCATCCCCCAGGGCGTCAAAAGCGACGAACTCACCGTCGAACGGGCGCCGCCGGACCTGAAAGATAAGAACTCCGCGTTCTCGAAGAAGAGCAACAAAGCCCAGATGATCTTCATTATCGGCACCGTGGCCGTGGGCCTTGTTCTCCTGGCGTTGCTCATGATCCTGATGCTCACCGGCAACCCGCGCTAAAGGGACCGATGCGCATGGGAGGGCTCACAGAGGCCAGCCCCCTCTTCATGGCCCGGAGGCGGGTTGGGCCCCGGCGGGCCGTGCCAGACAGGCCCCCACGACTCCCGCCAAGGTTCCCAGGATGTTCAGCACCAGGTCGCTCAGGGATGAGTCGCGCATGGGCAGGTGCACTTGGGCCAGCTCGATCGTCAGGCTAAGCGCAGCGCCAGCCAGGACGGCCAGCACCCCAGCCATCGCCCCGGGCCGCAGCCGGGATCGCGCCAGCCAGACGGCCGCGCAGAAACCCAGCGGCACAAAGCCCAGCAGGTTCAAACTCACGTCGGTCCAATCCTGCGACCCATGCCCGGACCATGCCAGGCGCGGCTTCACAACCCCAAGATCCACAGGCCGAAACAGCGGATTGGCCGCGCCCCATGTGTTGGTCACCCACATTCCCGAAGCGGCCTCGAACTCGTAGAGCGCCACGGGAACGACGGGCGGTGGTGAATCCCGGCCCGTGCTCCACCACGCGCATTGCGCCCGCACTTCGGAGTCCGCCAGCCGCCGCCCATAAACGGCCAACCCGAGCAGGTCGCCCGCCCACGGGCAAGTGCCGTCAGGCGAGTTCCCCGCGAAGAGGCGCTTGCCAGCCACCGTGCCGGAGATCGAAAGCAGCGAAGCCCCCGGATACCGCTTCGCCCCTTGGCCATCCACATAAATGCAGGTCTCCTGCGGCCCGGCAGCCACGGTCACCAGGCGCACCCGGTTCGATTCGAGCGCATCCGGCACATCGAGTTCGCAAAACGCCCCGGGGCCCGGACCTTTGGCGACTCGGCGCATGACGAGAAGCTGGCGCGTCCACTGCCCCACAAAAAACGCCTCGCGCCCGTCGGGATCCGCCACCGCAACAATGCGCGCCCGGGCACTGCGGGGTTCTCCGGCCGGCCGCAGCCGGAGTTCGAGGCTCACACTGCCCGCCGCGCAAGTCGCGGCGGGCGCCGCGACCAAGGGGTGCGGTGTGAAGACCATGCCCCCGGGATCGTAAGCCGACCGGGCTTCAGCCCCCGGGAAACGCAGGCCGTTCGTGCCGCCCCGCCACTCGGCGTTGTTCGGCGAACCGAATCGCAAAGGCCACAGTCCGATCCCCAGGAGAAACACCAGCATCGCCAGACAGCTCCACCCACACACACGACCCGCCACGGGCCAATCGGCCAGCCACCCCGCGCACAGCCGGCCCGCCCGAGAACCCCCTGCGATTGTCCGCGCGGAACTCACGGGCCAACGGTAGCCGATGAACCGCGGTTGGGAAGACGCAACTTCGCCGGAAACCGCACACGGCCCGATGCGGGGGGAGACCCGCTTTTAACTTTCCATTTGCGCCGGTGCTTCCTAGGGTCTGAGGCAACCTTTATTGCCGACCTATGCCACTGGCGTTCGCGTGCAGGATATGTGTCGCAGGGATGATCCTCGGACTGGGATTGGGATTGAACCGACTGGCCGCCGGCGACGCCGAGCCCGTCGCACCGCCCGTCGAATCCACCAACGCCCCCCCCCCACCGCCCCCCGCCGTGCCGGCCGGTCCGCAACCCGCCCTGCCCCCGGCAGCCACGGAACCCTCCACCCATGCCGCTCAAACCGCGAGGACGCTGGAACATGCCGCACCCCTCTTCCAGGAACAACTCCGCGCGTTCCTGCTGGCCCTTGAAACGAGCCGGATACAGTCCGACGCCGCCGCCGAAGCCCAGGCCGCGGCCGTGTCGAAACGCCTCCTGACCCTGGAGGAGACGCTGCGCGACCAGCGGCATGCCGACCTCGATGTGATCCGCGACGCCCATCGCACCATGCTCATCGTCGCCGGCATGTTCGCGGCCCTGGTGCTCGCCGTGGTCATGATCACCGCCTGGTCCCAGGCGCGCGCCATGAACCGCCTCAAAACACCCAACCCCGTGCCTCCCGCGCCGTCCCCGCCAAGCCTCACCGTGCCCCACCCCACCGGATCGGACCCGCTCCCGGCCGCCCTGCTTCCAAGCGCCGAATCCAGCCAGCGCCTCCTGGCGGCGCTGGACCGCATCGAACGGCGCATCGGGGAATTGGAACAGTTCGCCGTCGCATCCCCGCCCCCGCCCGCTGCCGCACCCGCACCCGGAGCATCCCCCGCCTCGCTTGCCCTTCCCACGGCGCCCGGCGGAGCGCCGGTTGGACCGTCCGCCGGTGGAAACGCGGGAAAGGGCGACCCCGACGCGCGCCAGGCGGACGAGGTCAGCCTGCTGCTGGGCCAGGGACAGTCGCTCCTCGCGTCCGGCCACGCCCAGCGGGCACTGGCGTGCTTCGAGGAAGTCATCGCACGCGAGCCGCGCCATGCCGAAGCGCTGTTGAAAAAGGGGATGGCGCTCGAACAGCAGGCGAACTACAAGGAGGCGCTCGAGTATTACGACCGGGCGCTCGAAGCGAACCGGTCCCTGACGCTGGCGTATCTGCACAAGGGGGGCGTGTTCAACCAGTTGGAGCGTTTCGACGAAGCCCTCCAGTGCTACGAGCAGGCCCTGCGCCTCCGGCAGCACGCCGCACCCCCCGCCCCCGCCTGACCGCCCGTTCGCAAAGTGGAGGCCACTTAACGCAAAATGGCGTTGCCTTCCGCCACGCTCCGGCAGATTCTAAACGCGGTTTTTCGCTAACCTTAACCTTAACAGCGCCCGGCAACCTTCACAGCTCAGCCCCCCCCCTCCCAATCTGAACCTCTATGAAACCCATGACCCACCCCGTTTCTCGTCTCACTCTGCCTGCCCTGGGGGCGGCCGTTGCGTGGCTGCTCGTCGGGGTTGCCCAAGCCGAGTTGATTCACCGCTATTCGTTCGATGAAGCCCCCGGAACGGGCATTGCCGGCGATTTTTACAGCGGCGCTCCCGGCACGCTGTCGGGCGGGGCGGATTTCACCGGAGGCGGCGCGGTGTCGTTTGACGGCACCAGTGGTTATGTCGACCTGCCCAACGGCATCATCTCGGCGCTGACGGACGCCTCGTTTGAAGCGTGGGTGACCTGGGGGGGCGGCGCGGGCAACTGGCAGCGCATCTTCGACTTCGGCACCAGCCTGACCGGGGAGGGCACCAGCGGCACGGGGTCGGACTATGTTTTCCTGACGCCGCGCAGCTCGGGCGGCATCACCCGGTTCGGCGCGCGGGCGTCGGGGGAAACGGCGGACAACGTGGTGGTGGACGGGCCGGCGTTGCCGACGAACGTGCTGGCCCACGTGGCGGTGACATACGATTCGGTCAACCTGATGGCCAAGCTCTACCTCAACGGCGCGTTCATCGCCCAGCAGCGCGCCACCCAGGCGCTCAGCAGCATCGAAGACGTCAACAACTGGCTCGGCCGGTCGCAATACAGCGGCGACGCCTATTTCAACGGCCTCATGCACGAGTTCAGAATCCACAACTCCGTCCTGTCGTCCCCCCAGGTGATGGCGAATGCCGCCGCCGGTCCGGAGGACGACTTGGCGGACCCGGGCTACGTGGTGGCCGTCCAGCTGCAGGCGCCCGCGTCCGTGCCTCTTCGCGGCACGGCGCAGGCGACGGTGTTTGCGGACTTCCAAGGGGCGACGCATGTGAACGTCACGTTTGGGGAGGGGGCAACGTTCAGTTCGAGCGACAGCGGCGTGGTGAGTGTGGATGCGAGCGGTCTGCTGCGCGGGGAGGCGCCGGGGCAGGCGGAGATCGTGGCCACGTACGACACGCTGAGCGCGACGAGCGTGGTCCAGGTGATTGCGGTGCACGGGGCCGTGTTGAAGCACCGCTACAGCTTCAACGAATCGGCCGGTCCGACGATCGTCGATTCGCAGGGCGGCGCCGACGGCACCCTGGTGGATCCGGGCAGCCGGTGTGGGTTCACGGGCGCGACGCTGGTGCTGTCGAACGCGGCCAACACGGCCAGCTCGTCCACCAGTGGCAGCTATGTGGACCTCCCCAACGGCCTCATCCATGTGCTCACCAACATGACGATCGAGACCTGGGTCCGCTTCGTCCCCATCGCCGGCAACTGGATGCGCGTCTGGGATTTCGGCTCCTCCACAGGCGGCGAGGGGGTTTCGGGCAGCGGCAGCAGCTATGTGTTTCTCTGCCCGCGCACGGGCGGAAGCGGCGGCTCGCGCTTCGCGCTGCGGGACGGCTCGACGGAGACGGTGGTGGCGGACGCGACGCAGCTGCCCAACGCGATGACGCACGTGGTGGTGACGTATCATACCGGGGTCAACACCTGCCGGATGTACCTCAACGGCGCGATGGTCGCCACCCGGACCGCGCCGACGCCGCTGAGCGTGATCAACGACGTCAACATGTGGATCGGGCGCTCCCAATGGGGCGGCGACGCCTACTTCAACGGCGTGTTCGATGAGCTTCGCATCTACGAGGGCACCATGTCCGAAGGCGACGTGGTGGTCAGCCGGGCGGCGGGTCCGGACGCGTTGACGGCGGGGGCGGGCGACTTGGTGAGCGTCACGGTGCAGGCCCTGCCGGTGATGCGGGGCGGCGCGCAGGTGGGCACGATACTGGCCAACTATGAGAACGTTTTGGGCATCAACGTGACGACGAGCAGCGACACCTCGCTTCGTTCCAGCGACACCAATGTCATCGCCATCGCCAACGGCAACGTGATCGTCGCCGTCGGCCCCGGCCAGGCCACCGTCGTCGCCACCCACGCCGGCGTCGAGGGCTCGCAGCTCATCACCGTCGAGGAAACCGGCTCGGTGGCGTCGCTCCTGGTCAATCGCTACAGCTTCGACGAAGGCGCCGGCACCGGCATTCTCGACGCGGTCGGCGGCGCCCATGGCGCCATTGTCAATCCCTACAACGCGGTGTGGACGGGCACCAATCTCTGGTTGAACAACCCCAATAGCACCTCGGCCACCAACGCCTACGTCAACCTCCCCAACGGCATCATGTCCCGCCACACCAACGCCACCGTCGAGATGTGGGTCACCTGGGCCGGCAACTTCACCGCCAGCTGGCAGCGCTGGTTCGACTTCGGCAGCAGCGCCCAGGGCGAGGACAGCACCGGCACCGGACTCACCTACTTCCTGCTCACGCCGCGCTCGGGCGGCAGCGGGAACCGGATGCGGGTGACCATGAGCACCAACTCGAACGCGGGGGGCGCCGAGCAGATCATGGAGACCGCCACCATGGCCCAGAACGTCGAAACGCACATTGTCGTCACCTACAGCACCGACAACCAGGCCATGGCCCTCTTCGTCAACGGCACCCTGGTCTCCGGCGCGGTCAGCGCGGTGCCGCTCTTCGGCCTCAAAGACTTCAACAACTGGCTCGGGCGCGCCCAATGGAATGACCCCTTCCTGAACGGGCGGTTCAATGAGTTCCGCATCTACGGCGGCTGCCTCAGCGCGTCCCAGGTCGCGGCCAATTACGCCGCCGGCCCCGATGCCGCCATCGAACTGCCCGCCGAGATCCTCTCCCAGCCCTCCCCCGCCACGGTGGGCGAAGGCGGCACTGCGGCGTTCGCCATCGCCGCGCGCGGCTTCCCCACCTTGAGCTACCAGTGGTATCGCGACGGCGCCCAGGTGTCCGACGCCACCACGCCGGCGCTTTCCGTGCCCGGGGCGACTTCGAATGACGACGGCGCCCAATTCACCTGCGTGGTGTCCAACCTGATCGCCGGCTCCCCCTTCGTGGTCACCAGCGCCGTCGCCACCCTCACCGTCGTGAACGCCGCCAGCAGCCTCGTCCACCGCTACAGCTTCAACGACGGCACCGCCGACGACAGCGTTGGCACCGCGCACGGCACGCTCATGAACGGCATCGCCATCAACGAAGGCGCCGCGCAGTTCGTCGCCGCCGCCAACCATTACATCGATCTCCCGGGACACTTGATCGACGGTTACCCGGCCATCACCCTCGAGTTCTGGATGAGCGCCGGCGTCAACGGCGCCTGGTCGCGCGTGTTCGACTTCGGCACCCAGAACGCCTCGGGCCAGGGCGCCTATTACATCATGTTCACCCCCCACAGCGGCGACAACACCGCGCGCCTCGTGTATTCGGACGCCGACCCGGGTTACAACCACGAGGTGTTTGCGCAGACGGCCGGCGTGCTGGACAACGCCGGTCCCACGCATGTGGCCTGCGTGTTCGACTCTGTCAACAGCACGCTGGTGCTCTACGTCAACGGTGTCATGGCTGGCATCCGCCACGACTTCGTGTTCCCGCTCTCCAGCATCGTCAACACGTTCTCCTGGCTCGGCCGCTCCCTCTACAATGGCGATGCGTGGTATGAAGGCAGCCTCGACGAGTTCCGCATCTACAACTCGGCGCTCTCGGCCGGCAAGGTATGGCAAAGCTACCAGCAGGGCCCGAACACCGTCCTCAACAACGATCCCATCACCATCGCCAAACAGCCCGAAAACACCCGGGTCAAGGCCGGCGGCGACGCCACCTTCAGCGTCACCGCCTTCGGCGCATTGCAGCTTACGCCGCTGACCTACGAGTGGCGCTTCGGCGGCGCCGACCTGGCGGATGGAACCAACGCCACCCTCACCCTGGCCGGCGTGCAGGCGGGCGCGGTGGGCGCCTATGACGTGGTGATCCGCAACAGCGGCGGCTCGGTCACCAGCACCGTCGCCACCCTCACCCTGAACCTGCCGCCCACCGCCGTCGACCAGACCGTCTACACCGCCACCAACACGGTGCTCTCCTTCGCCGCCTCCAGCCTGCTGGCCGGCGCCACCGATCCCGAAGGCGACGCTCTGACGGTCACCGCCGTCAGCGACACCAGCACCAACAACGGCACCGTCACGCTCGCCGACGGCGTCGTCACCTACACCCCGCCGGCCGACGTTGCCGGCACCGACGCCTTCAGTTACACCGTCACCGACGCGCTTGGCGACACGACGACCGGCCAGGTCGTTGTCCACATCCTGGCCGCCCACCCCGGCGGCAAGGGCGTCTCGGCGGTGCCCGGCGGCGGCGTCGCGCTGGTGACCTTCATCGGCATCCCCGGCTTCACCTACACGATCGAGCGCACCCTCGCGGTGCCCGGCGGCTGGGAAGCCATCGGCACGGCAACTGCCGATGCCACCGGCACTGTGAGCTTCACCGACCCGAATCCGCCGGCCGGCATGGCGTTCTATCGCCTGCTGAAGCAATAGCCGAAGTGTCCCAGGGGCGGTTCATGGTTTCGAGGCGTCCCGCGACCGCGCGAGGGCGCCCGCCCATGAACCTGCCCCATGCCGAATGACAGGACCTTCGAAAGACAGTTGAAATCTGGCATTTGAAATTTGAAATTCCATGCCCATGAGCCGTGCTCGCAAGTCGTTCGAAATGAACGAAGCCGTACAAAACGGTTCAAGGCCTCGATGCGGGCCAATGTTGGCGAGGGAACTTCCCAGGAACCGTGGCAATGTCCACCGACCCCGTCCGCAATTTCCTGATGCCGGTTCCGGCTGATATGCTACGTTGTTTCCACTCATCGTTATGAAACATGCCTTCCGCGGCCTCGTCGCCATTTTCGTCGTCTTCGCCGCCACGCCGTTTCGCGTGCCGGCGGCGCCGATCGAACTCATTCCGCTCACGGGCGCCGTGTGGCGTTACAACGTGAGCAACCTCAACGCGGCGGCCTGGACCGCCCCCGACTACGATGAGTCGGGGTGGGCGTCCGGGGCGAGTCTGCTGGCGTTCGAGGACAACGCCGCGTTGGTGCCGCTGATCCAGACAGCACTCGAGGATCCGCGAAACCCGGTGGATGGTGTGGCTGGCCACGCCTATTACTTCCGCATCCATTTCCACTGGCCCGAGCCCACCAACTTCGTCACGCTGCGGTTCGCCTGCCGCCTGGACGATTGCGCCGCGATCCACCTCAACGGCGTGCTGCTGACCAATCTCGGGGTGACCACGCCCGGCGCCTACGACAGCCTGGGGCGCGGCGCCATCGGGACCGGCACCGAGGCGGTGATCGAGGAGACGTTTTCAATCCTGCCCGGCTCGCTGCGCACCGGCGACAACGTGCTGGCCGTCGAAGTCCACCAGGTGACCACCACCTCCAGCGACATCGTGTGGGGCGCCCGCCTCGAAGGCGAGGTGGACACCACGCCGCCCACCGTCGTTCAACAGATCCCCGGCGCCGGAAGCATCGTCAGCAGCCTCAATGCCGTCGAGGTCGTGTTCAGCGAACCCGTGACCCACGTCCACGCCGCCGACCTCCTCGTCGCGGGTGTCGCCGCGACCAACGTCGTGGTGCTGGACCCGGGCCATTACCTGTTCGAGTGCGTCCCGCCGCCGACGGGCGCGGTGCACATCGCCTTCAGCCCTGCGCAGGCCATCCGGGACCTTGCCGGGTTTGCGTTTGCCGGGACGAACTGGAGCTGCACGCTTGACACCAACGCCCTGTCCTCGGCCGAGGGCCTGGTTCACCGCTACAGTTTCACCGTGGACGCCACCGACTCGGTGGGCAGCGCGCATGGCCAGCTCCTGGGCAGCGCGGTTGTCAGCAGCGGCGCGGCCGTCCTCAACGGCAGTTCCGCCTATGTCGACCTGCCCAACAACCTCGTCACCGGCCTGACGGCCGTCACGTTCGAAGCCTGGGTGACCGACAACGGCAGCGGCAACTGGGCGCGGATCTTCGATTTCGGCAACAACACCGCCGGCGAAGGCGGCGCCGGCACGGGCACGCAATACATGTTCCTGACGCCCGGTCCCGGGGCGGGCGTGCTGCGCGCCGCCTACACCCAGAACGGGAACGGCAGCGAGCAGATCGTGCAGGGGTCGGCCGCGCTGGCCACCGGGACGCAAAAGCACGTGGTGCTGACCACCGACGGCGACACGTTGCAGGGCCGGCTTTACGTGGACGGCGTGCTGGTGGGCAGCAACGACGCGATGACCCTGACGCCGGCCGCCGTGGGTCCGACCGTCAACAACTGGCTGGGCCGTTCCCAGTGGTCCGCGGACGCCTACCTCAACGGCCGGATCCACGAGTTCCGCATCTACAACATCGCGCTCACCCCCGAGGAGGTGCAGGACAATTTCCTGCTCGGGCCGGACGTGGCGTCCATGGGCGGCCCCGTGGTTCTCAAGACCCAACCCCGGAGCCAGACCGTCGGCGAGTTGCAGCCCGCGACCTTCGAGGTGACCTACGGCGGCAAGCGCCCGGTCAGCCTCCAATGGTGGCGCAACGGCCAGCGCATCCCCGAGGCCACCAACGCCGGCTATACCCTGCCGTCGGCCGCCCTGGGCGACGACGGCGCGGTGTTCCGGGTGACGCTGACCAACATTGTCAACCACCTCACCTGCACCGCCACCAGCAGCAACGCCGTCCTCCACGTCACCCCGGACCTCACCCCTCCCGTGCTCGTCCGCGCCGCCAGCCTGTTCCCGGATGGCGTCATGGTCGAGTTGTCCGAGGGCGTGAACCCGGACACCGCGACCAACCTGGCCAATTACGCCATCACCGGCCCCGGCGGCCCCCTGGCGATCAGTTCCGTCGTCTTTTCGCGCAGCACCTCGAACCTATTCCTGACCACCGCACCCCAAGTCCTGGGCGCTGTCTACACCCTCACCGTGAGCGGGCTGATTGACCTCGCCGACGCCGGCAATCCCATCGCCCCCCAAAGCCAGGCCCCCTTCACCGCCGTCGATTATGCCCTGACCAACATCGGCACCCCCGCCATCCCCGGCAGCTTGGCGGCCGCAGACGGCGGCTTCGACCTGACCGCCGGCGGCAGCGGCATCAGCGGCACCCACGACCAGTTCGCATTCGGCTCGCGGGTGATGCTCGGCAACTTCGATGTCCAAGTCCGCCTCGACGCGCTTCCCCTCACCCACGCCTGGACCCGAGCCGGCCTGATGGCCCGGGACGGCCTCGCCACCAACGCCGCCTTCGCCGCCAGCTTTGCCACCCCGGGCCCCGCCGGCTGCTTCTTCGCCGCCCGCACTCACGCCGGCGCGACCGCAACGCTGCAGGGGGCGTTCCCCGCGAACTTCCCCGACACGTGGCTGCGCCTGCGCCGGACGGGCAACGTCTTCGACGGGTTCGCCAGCCTCGACGGCCACACCTGGGAACATCTCGGCTCCGCCACCCTCGCCATGGCGTCCGCCGCCCAGGTCGGCTTCGCCCTCAGCGCCGGCGTCACCAACGCAACCGCCAGCGCCCGGTTCCGCGACGATGGCTTCGGCAGCGGGGTGCTGGCCACCAACGCCCCCTTGCCCTTCGAACCGCCGGGCCCCTGCAGCCGGCGAACCGCGCTGGTCATCACGGAAATCATGTACAACCCGCCCGGCGCCTGGAGCGGCACCAACAACCTCGAATTTGTCGAACTCTGGAACTCCGGTCTTGTGACCGAGGACCTCACGGGACACCGGCTTGGCGGCGACGTCCGCTACACCTTCCCGCCGGGCGCGTCCATTGCCCCGGGCCAATACCTCGTGATCGCCCACGATCCCGCCGCCGCGGAAAGTTTCTATGGCGTCCCTTGTCTCGGCCCCTACACGAACAGCCTTGGCAACAACAACGGCGTCCTGCGCCTTCTCAACGAACTGGGCGGGCGGCTCCTGGACATCGAATACGACAACGAAGCGCCTTGGCCGGCTGCCCCGGACGGTGCCGGCCATTCGCTGGTGCTCGTCCGGCCCAGCTACGGCGAAGCCGACCCGCGCGGGTGGGCCGCCAGCGACGTCTTCGGCGGATCGCCCGGCCGGGCCGAGCATCACCACGCCGACCCGGCACGCGCGGTCGTCATCAACGAGTTCCTCGCCAACACCGATGCGCCGCTGCTGGATTACATCGAGCTGTTCAACGCCAGCCCCCACCTCGTCGACCTCTCCGGCGCCTGGCTCACCGACGAGCCCGCCACCCACAAGTTCCGCATCCCCGACGGCACCCTCCTCGGCCCACGCGGCTTGCTGGCCTGCACCCAAACCGAACTCGGCTTCGCGTTGTCCGCCGACGGCGAACAGATCTTGCTGGTCAACTCGAACCTGACGCGCGTCCTGGACGCCGTCCCCTTCGAAGCCCAATCCACCGGCGTCGCCAGCGGGCGCTACCCGGATGGCGCACCCGGGATCAGCGAACTGTCCGCCCCCACCTTCCAGGCCAACAACGCCCCGCCGCTCCAGCGCCCTGTCGTGATCAACGAAATCATGTATCACCCCATTTCCGACACCAGCGACGACGAGTATGTCGAACTCCACAACCGGGGGACAAACATCCTTTCGCTGGCCGGATGGCGGCTCGACGGCGGCGTCCAGTTCACGTTCCCCGCCGACACGGTGATTGCCGGGGGGGGCTACGTGGTTGTGGCCAGGAACCTCACCAACCTGCTGGCGCATTACCCTCAGCTGAATCCCACCAACACCGTGGGGAATTACTCGGGCGCCCTCCGCAACCGCGGCGAGCGGCTGGTTCTCAAAATGGCTGAGCGGACGGTGACCACCAACCAGGGAATCCTCCGCACCAACATCGCCTACATCACCGTCAACGACCTGACCTTCCGCGACGGCGGCCGCTGGGGCTCGGGCGCCGCGGGCCCGTCGTGGAGCGATGGCGGCGGCAGTTCGCTCGAGCTGATCGACCCGCACGCCGACACCCGCTGCGCCGCCAGCTGGGCCGACAGCGACGAATCGGCGAAGGCGGCCTGGACCAGTCTTGACATCACCAACGTTCTCGAAAACGGCCAAACCGCCGACATGATCGACCAAGGCGGCTATTACGGCACTCCCAACCGGTTCGAACTCTTCCTCCAAGACGCGGGCGAAGCCGTCCTCGACGACCTCGAATTCCGCAACAACTCCGGCCCGAACCTCGTCGCCAACGGCAGTTTCGCCAGCGGCACCAATGGCTGGACCATCCGCGGCACCTGCCGCGCCTCCTTCGTGGAACCGGGTGTCGGCACCGGCAGCAGCGCCGCCCTGCACCTCGTGGCCTCCGACCGCGGCGATGCCGGTCCCAACAAGATCTCTGCCCCCCTGGCCTCAACCCTCGTGACCGGCCCCCCCAACACCGGCATCTTCCGCGGCCGCGTGCGCTGGCTCAAAGGCTCCCCTTACATCATGTTCCGAACCCGCGGCCATTGGATGGAAGTATCCCGCCGACTGAACGTGCCCGCCGACTGCGGCACCCCGGGTCTTCCCAACTCCCGCCTCGTCCTCAACGCCGGCCCTGTGATCACCGACGTCGCCCACGCGCCGGTGCTTCCCGCCGCCGGGCAACGCGTGATCGTCACCGCGCGCGTCCGCGATCCCGACGGGGTCGGCGCCGTGACACTCCGTTACCGCATCGACCCGGACACCAACGGCATCCCGCTGGCCATGACCGATGACGGTGCAGGCGGCGACGCGCTGGCAGGCGACGGCATCTACTCGGCCGCGCTCCCTGCCAACGCGGGCGGAACCCTGGCGGCGTTCCATGTCGAGGCCGTCGACGCCGCCGGCGGCGGCGCGGCGTCGACGTTCCCGGCGCGCGTGCCTGCGTATGAGTGCCTCGTCCGCTGGGGCGAAACGCCCATCGCCGGCAGTCTCGGCACCTACCGCCTCTGGGTCACGTCCGCGAACGTCAAGTTCTGGACGCTGCGCGAGCGCAACGCCAACGATCCCATCGATGCCACGTTCGTCTACGGCCACGCCCGCGCCGTCTACAACGTGCGCACCCTCTACAGCGGCAGCCCGTTCCACTCGCCCAATCACAACGGCCCCGTCGGCTCCTTCCCCTGCGATTACGAGGTCAACTTCCATCCCGACGACAAATTCCTCGGGTCCGAACCGTTCGTGCTGACGGCTTTTGACGTGTCCAGCGCGAACTTTTTTCTGACGGAGAAAACCGGCCAGGTGGATCTCACGGGCAACTGGATTGCCCGCAAACTGGGCCAGCCCTTCAACACCCGCCGCCATGTCCACGTCGTCGTCAACGGCCTCCGTCGCGGCACCATTTACGACGACGCCCAGCAGCCCAATGCCGAGTTCGTCGACATGTATTTCCCCGACGACGAGAACGGCGAGTTGCGCAAGGTCGAGGACTGGTTCGAGTTTGACGACGACGACCAAACCCAGGGCATCACCACCGCCACTGTCGAGCGCTTCGCCAAGACCGGTGGCGGCCTCGACACCAAACGCTATCGCTGGAACTGGCGCCCCCGCGCCACGGATCACCCGGACCAGTGGGCGGCCCTCACCAACCTGATCCTCGCCATCCACGACACCACCCACCCCCATTACGTCGACCGCGTCCGGGAATGGGTGGACATCCCGAATGTCCTGCGCCCCATCGTCACCCACCACATTTGCGGCGACTGGGACAGCTACGGCTACGAGCGCGGCAAGAACATGTATGCGTACAAGCCCGACGTCGGCCCCTGGCGGTTCCTGATGTGGGACATCGAACTGGCGCTGGGCGCCGACAGCCGCGCCGCCACCGACAGCATCTACAATATCCACGACCCGGTGCTCCGCGTCCTTATCACCAACACGCCCGCCTTTCACCGCGAATACCTGGGCGCCTTCCTCGAGGCCGTCCACACCACCCTGGCTCCCGGCGTCGCGGACACCTTGCTCGACGAGCGTTATGCGAGTCTCGTCCAGAACCAGGTGGGATTGAATTCTCCCCAGTCCATCAAGACCTACATCGCCCAGCGCCGCGCCTACCTCCTCACCCAGCTGCCCACCGCCGCCTTCGCCGTCAACGGCCCCGACTTCCTCGAAGTCGCCACCAGCAACCTCTGCACCTTCACCGGCACCGCCCCCCTCGACGCCCGCAACCTCGTCGTCAACGGCATCCCCTACCCCGTTTCCTGGACCGGCGTCACCACCTGGAGGCTTGCCGTGCCCCTCAGCCCCGGCACCAACATTCTCGCCTTCGCCGCCCTGAACCGCTTCGGAGAGACGCTTCCCGACGGCACCCGCGTCGTGACCGCCGTCTACTCGGGAACCGATCCGGACACCGAAGGGGGTGTCGTGATCAACGAAATCATGTACCACTCCCCGGCGGAGGGCGGCGCTTATGTCGAACTCTACAACGCCGCCTCCGGCTACACCTTCGACCTCTCGGGATGGCAATTCAACGGCCTCGGCTACACCTTCCCGCCGGGAACGCTCCTGCCGCCCCGGACCTTCCTCGTTCTCGCCCAGGACTGCTCCGCGTTCGCCCAGGTTTATGGCACCTCCCACACCCCCTTCGCCACCTTCGAAGGCACCCTCGACCCGGACGGCGAAACGTTGACCCTCCTCAAGCCCGGCCCCACCCCCGACCAAGACCTCGTCATCGACCGCGTCCGCTACGAGCCGGCCGCGCCTTGGGCGGCCGAAGCCGCTGGGGCGGGCGCGTCGTTGCAGGTCATCGATCCCGCCCGGGACAACAGCCGTGCGGGCAACTGGGGCAGCACGGCCGAATGGCGCTACATGACCGCCACCGGCACCGCCAACTCGTCGCGGTTGTATGTCTACCTTGCCGGCGTCGGCGATCTGTTCATCGACGAGATGAAACTCGTCGCAGGGACGGTTGCGGAGGCCGACGCCGACCTCCTGTTCAATGGCGACTTCGAGTTGCCCCTGACCAACGGATGGAAGATCCCCACGGCAAACGGAGCGATGCACGTGAGCGCCACCAACGTCCACACCGGCGCCGGCAGCCTGCACCTTGTCTCCACCAACCCCCTCGTGATCTCCACCGCCATTCTCATCCAGGATATCTCCCCCGCGCTGACCCGAGGCCAGACTTACACCCTGAGTTTCTGGTACCAGCCCAAGCCCGGTCTTCCCAACCTCACGATCCGCATGTCCTCCGGCACCCTCAACAGCACCCACAACCCCGCCCCTGTTCTCCTGTCGCCAGGGGTCGCCAATACCGTCGCCGCCCCCCTGCCACCGTTCCCCCCCTTGTGGCTCAACGAAGTCCAGCCCCTCCCCACCCACGGGTTCCTCGACGCCTTCGGCGAGGCCGACCCCTGGATCGAACTCTACAACGCCGGCACCAACCTCGTCAGCCTCGACGGCCTCCACCTCGCCGATAATTACACCAACGCCCTGCAGTGGCCCTTCCCGCCCGGCACCACCCTCCAACCCTCCGAATTCAAGATCGTCGTCTGCGACGGCCAGCCCGAACAGTCCACCCCCGGCGAGCTCCATGCCCCCTTCCGCCTGCCCCCGGGCACCGGCACTGTCGCCCTCGCGCGCTCCATCGAAACCCGCGTCCAGCTTGTCGATTACCTCAACTACACCGCCGTCCCCGCCAACGCCTCCTACGGCGATGTGCCGGACGGCCAACCCTTCCACCGCGGCATCCTGCGCGACGCAACCCCCGGCGCCCCCAACAACGCCGTCAACCCGGCTCCCGCCGTTTACATCAATGAATGGATGGCGGCCAACTCCGGCCTGATCCGGGACCCGGCCGACAACGACGCGGACGACTGGTTCGAGCTCTACAACCCCAATCCCTTCGCCGTCGACCTCGGCCACTGGCACCTTGCCGACGACCTCGCCAACCCCCTCCAGGACCGCATCCCCAACATCGGCCACTACGTCCTGCCCCCAAACGGGTTCCTCCTGGTCTGGGCCGACGGCGAGCCCGGCCAGAACTCGACCAACCGCGCCGACCTCCACGCCAACTTCAACCTCCGCGCCGCCGGCGAGGCCATTGTCCTGAGCGCCCCCGACGGCACCCTTGTCGACGCCGTCACCTTCGGTCCCCAAACCGCCAACTTCAGCCAGGGCCGCGTGCCCGATGGAAGCCCCACCCTCTCCGTCCAATCCCTGCCCACGCCAGCCTCCACCAATGCCCCCGCCCCCGCCGCGCCGGTCATCGTTCGTCTCACCCGGGACACACTCGCCGTCGTCCTCACCCTGGCCACCGAGCCGAACTTCAGCTACCAGGTGCAGTTCAAGACCGCCCTCGACGCGCCCGTGTGGACCCCTCTCGACACCTACCGGCTGGCGTCGGGACCCACGCTGGATTGGACGGATACCCCCGGCACCAACACCCAGCGCTTCTACCGCGCCGTGCGCACCCCGTAGGACGGGCGCGCCCTGCTCAAACTCCTGCATTGCGTTGGGCGTTCCTTTTACCGTAGCGTGCGCGGAGTTTGGGCCATGAAAATCTACATCGACGGGCAATATTACGACGAGAAAGACGCGAAGATCTCCGTGTTCGATCACGGGGTGCTGTATGGGGACGGCGTCTTTGAGGGGATTCGGGCCTATCATGGCCGCGTGTTCAAGCTCAGGGAGCATATCGACCGGCTTTATTGCTCGGCACACGCCATCCTCTTGAAAATCCCCTTGCCCCCCGCGGAGATGACCGCCGCGGTGCTGGACACCTGCCGGGAAAACCGGATTCGGAACGGGTATATCCGCCTGTTGGTGACGCGGGGGGTAGGCACGTTGGGGCTCGACCCGAACCGTTGCAAGCGCCCGTCGGTGATTGTCATCGCCGACAAGATCCAGCTGTACCCGCCGGAACTCTACGAGCGCGGCATGGCGATCATCACCGTCGCCACCACGCGCAACCTGCACAGCGCGCTGAACCCGGCCATCAAATCGCTCAACTACCTCAACAACATCCTGGCAAAAATCGAGGCCAACATCGGCGGGTGCGAAGAGGCGATCATGCTCAACGCCGAAGGCTACGTGGCCGAGTGCACCGGCGACAATCTGTTCATCGTCAAAGGCGCCCAGCTCCTGACCCCGCCGCTCTCGTCGGGGGCCCTCTACGGCATCACCCGCGGCGTGGTGATGCAGCTGGCCGCCGAGCACGGCTTGCAGGTCGGCGAACCCCAACTCACCCGCTACGACCTTTTCAACGCCGACGAATGTTTCCTCACCGGCACCGGCGCCGAACTGGTGCCCATCGTGAAGATCGACGGGCGGGTGGTCGGCTCCGGCAAACCGGGGCCCGTGACCAAGGCGCTTGTCGCCAAATACCACGCCCTGACGCAGGTGTCCGGCGAGCCCATTTCCCTGCCCGATTCCAAGTAGCAAGCCCCCATCCCCGCCGCGGCGGTGGGGCTTCCTTGGGATCGAAACTTGTTCGAGTACTCGCCCCCGCGGCGGAGATGGGGGCTGGGAAAACCGCTGCGCGGTTTTCGGATGGAAATCCGAGAAGAGCCTCAGCATCAGATTCTTACCCCTTGAGTTTCTGGAGAGGCCGGCCCGTGACGGCACGGGGCCTGGTTGCAAGAGCTCCGCACGCGTCGAGGCTTGCAGAGGACGATGTTACGGATAGATCAAGTAAGGCTGGCGCGCGGCGGTGAACTGGCGCAGTTCGGCGGCGGTGCCAGCCAGGAGGGTCTCGACAGGCTCGCCGCGTTCGAGGGCCTGTCGGAAGCGAGAGGAACCGACGAGCCGGTCGAAGTAGTCGGGGTGGAATCGGAACTGGTCGGGAGCCAGACGGCGGGCGGCATCGAGGAGGTGCAACGTGGTGCGGAAGGGCTGGAAGCGTTGCCGGTCGGTGACATGGACTTGGCAGCCGCCGCAGCGCTGGCCCTGGAACTTGGAGAACGCCGGGGTGAACCAGGCCTCGCGGAACGCCACGCCGGGGAGGTTTCGTTGGTTGAGGCGGCGCGCCAGTTCGGCGCCATTGAGCCAGGGTGCACCGCAGAGTTCAAAGGGGCGGGTGGTGCCGCGGCCTTCGGACAGGTTGGTGCCCTCAAGCAGGACCTGGCCCGGATACACGGTGGCGGTGTCGAGGGTCGGCATGTTGGGCGAGGGCATCACCCATGGCAGCCCGGTCTCGTCATACCACTGCGCCCGGCGCCAACCCCGCACGGGCACGACCGTCAGCGCGAGCCGGTTGGACAGAAAGCGCGCGTTGAAGAACTGCGCCAGTTCGCCGGCGGTCATTCCATGGCGGACGGGGATCGGATAAAGTCCGACGAAGGAGCTGAAGCGGGGGTAGTCGAGCAACGGCCCCTCGAGGTCGGTGCCATTGATGGGGTTGGGCCGGTCGAGCACGACGAACGGGATGCGCTGCGCCGCGCAGGCCTCCATGGCATACGCCATCGTCGCAACATACGTGTAGACTCGCGTCCCCACATCCTGAATGTCGAACAGCATCACCTCCACGTTCGTCACCATCCCGCGCTCCAGGTGCTTGTCCGTCGAGACCGTGTCGAACGACCGCATGAACGCATCGATGTTCTCCAGCATGCCCGGAGCCGGTTTTTTCGACTGGCCGTACAGGCTGAACACGGGCAGCCCGTATTGGTCGTCGCGGTAAAACGGCACATACTCACCTGCCTGCGCGTTGCCCCGCACGCCGTGCTCCGGCCCGTAGAGCGCCACCAGCGTCAGCGCCCCGCACTGGCGCAAGCACTCGACGCTCGGACGGAGTTGGCGGTCCACCCCGGTGGGGTTCGTGATCAGCCCCACGTTCTTGCCCCGCACCAAATCCAGGCGGCTCTCAAGCAACACCCCAATTCCCGGCGTCACGCCGGATTCGCCCGCCCGGGCCGCAGCCACTCCCCAGCTCATGACGACTCCCACCAGGAGCGGCCCACCCCACCGCCGCAGGAAGGAACGCGTTCGGCCGTCCCGCGAGGCGGCCGCGTGCCGGTTCGGGGGTTGGCCAGGAGGCGTGGCCATGGAAACGTGAGTCGTGGGGCGTGATCTGCGGGGGAGCGGCTTCATAGGTCGTGGGGAATGAGGATTCGCGTCAGCTCGATGAACTGCTCGAGCGCGACATCCTCGGCGCGGACCGACGGGGGCAGGCCGAGGCGGTCGAAGGCGGCGGCGACCTGCGGGGCGGGCCACCGGGTTTTGAGCACTTTGGAGAGGGTTTTGCGGCGCTGGGAAAAGGACACACGCACCAAACGGTCGAAGCCGCGGGCTTCCGGGAGCGACGACGGCGGCGGGGAGCGGCGTTCCAGAGTGAGCGCCGCCGAATCCACCGCGGGTTCGGGGAAGAAGCAGGTGCGGGGGATTTTGAACATATGGCGTGGCGCGTAACGCCGCTGGGTGAGGAGGGTGAGGACGCCGTAATCGGGCTGGCCGGCTTGGGCGCGGAGGCGGCAGGCCACTTCCCATTGGAGGGTGAGGATCATGCGCTCCGGACCCTGCTCGAGTTGCATCAGGGTGGTGAGAAGGTCCGAGGTGACCGAGTAGGGCAGGTTGGCAACGACTTTCCACGAACGCCAGTCCCGCGCCGTGTCGCGCAGATACTCGACCGCATCGGCGTGGATCACCGTCAGGTGGGAGGCGTTCTCGAAGTGCTGTCGGAGTCGTCGCACCAGGCGCGCGTCCTTTTCGATGGCGAGAACCGCGCCGGCCCGCGCCACCAACAATTCCGTCAACGGCCCCAGGCCGGGCCCGATCTCGAGCACGGCATCGGTTTCGGTCACGCGGGCGGCCTCGACCATCCTCCGAAGCTGGTGGGCGTCGAACAGGAAATGCTGGCCCAGCGACTTGGTCAGGTGAATCCGGTCCGCCGCCAGCACCTGTTTCATTTCGGAGAGCGTCATGCGCTGAGAAGGGGGGGCGGAGGGGGTTGGGGCGGGGGCGGACGCGGGGTGCGGCGGGGGCGCGGGGCGCTGGCGGATCCTGGGGAAGATGGCGGGGGGCTGGAGGAGGGAAGCGTGTCGTCCGCCAGCACGGTTTGGAGGGCGCGGGCGGCGGCATGGATCTGGGCCGGGGTGATGGTCAGTGGCGGGGTGAAACTCAGCACATTGCCGGCGTCGCCCTCGGCCAGCAGGATGAAGCCGCGATGCGCCATGGCTTGGACGACCCGGGTTGCGGCGGGGGTGGCGGGCGTGCCGTCCGGCAGGCGCAGTTCGACTCCGGCCATCAACCCCAGGCCGCGCGCCGAGAGTTGGAGACGGGACCAGGTGGCGGTGAGGGCGGTGAGGGCCTCGAGCAGGACCGGTCCGAGGCGGGCGCTGCGTTCGACGAGGCGGCGGCGATCGATCTCGGCGATTTGGGCCAGCGCCATGGCGCAGCCCACCGGATGGCCGAGAAACGTGCTGGTGTGAATCGCCTCCCCGGCGGACGCCGGCCACGCGGCGTCCATCAGGTCGGCCCGCCCGACGCACGCCGCCAGGGGAAACCCGCCGGCGATCGCTTTGCCGAGGCAGACCAGGTCCGGCGCGGTGGAGGTGTGCTCGCACCCGAACCAGCGCCCGGTGCGTCCGAAGCCGGTGAAGATCTCATCGGCGACGAGCAGGGCCCGGTGCTCGTCGCAGAGGTTGCGCAGCAGCGGGAGCAACTCCGGGGGCGGCACCCGGATGCCGCCCCGGCCCTGGACGGGCTCGACGAGAATGGCGCCGATCGGGTGTTGGTGGAACAGCTGGCGGATCATCCAATCGATCCGCTCCAGGGTCACGTGCGCCGACCCAATGCGGCGGCCGTCTGCGGCAACGTACTCGGTTCCGGGAAACGGCACGAAGTGGCCGAACTTGCCAAGCTGCGCCTGGAACGGCTCGCGGAAGAACCGGCGGTGCGTGGTGTTGAGCGCGCCGTAGCCCAGGCCGTGATACCCCCCCTCCAACGCAATCACGCCGGGTTTGCCCGTCGCCAACAGCGCCGTCTTCAGAGCCACCTCCACCGCCTCAAAACCCGCGCTGCAAAACACCACCTTGCCCGTCGCCCCCCCGCCGTCCAAAGCCGTCCCCCGGGCTTTCGACGCTGCGCGTTGCGTGTGGAACGTTGCACGTTCGGCGTGCGCCGTTGCGCGCGGAACGCCGGACGTCCGCGCCGTCCAGCGCTCGAACGTGATCCGGCTCAGCTCCCGCGCCAGGCGCGCCTTCAGCTCGTGGGGATGCACGTCGCCCATGGCGTGCAGCAGCCGGCCCATCTGCGCCCGTCCCGCCCGGACCACGCGCGGGTTCGCATGACCCGCCGCCGCGACGCCGAACGCGGCTGTCAGGTCGAGGTATTTTTTTCCCCTGGCATCCCAGACGTGAAGGCCCTGGGCGCGCCGCCACACGAGGGGCCACGAGCCGTCGGGGGCAATGGCGGTGACATTGCGGGACTCGAAGTGGCGAAGCAGGGTCAGGATTTCGGGGGTGGACATGGGCAAGAGCGGTTCGTGGGTGGCCGGGGGGGGGCTTGAAATCTTCAGGTGTTGTCCACCATGTCCAATCGGGCGCGATTCACCGCAGGACGCTAACAAAGGCGCAGCTCCATGGAAAGACGGCAATTGACCGATCAGGACACCCCTCAAAAGGCCAGGGAACGAACGTCGGTTTTATGTTTGTGGTCGAGGGCTGTCCCTGAGCCAGCCGGCGCCTTCCAATCCTCGGAGAGGGTGCGCGAGGAGGGTTCAGGCTTCCAGGATGGCATCGTAGACAGCCTGGTAGCGGGCGGTCATGCGCGCGACGGAGCATTCGGCTTGGACCCATCGGCGGGCGGCGGCGGCGAGCTGACGGGCCAGGAGCGCGTGGTCCAGCAGGCGGTCGATGGCCGCGGCGAGCGCGGGGGCGTCGCCCACGGGCGCCACCAGTCCTGTTTCTCCATCCCGGACCAGTTCAGGCAACCCCCCTCCGGCGGTGGCGGCCACCGGGACGCCTGCGGCGAAGGCGTCGAGGACGATGCTGCCCAGGCCTTCCATGCAGGAACTCATGGCTAGCACGTCGAAGCCGGGAAGCCATTCCTCGGCCCGGGGCACGAACCCCGGCATCAACACGTCATTGTCAAGCCCCAGGTCCCGGCGCAGGGCCAGCAACGGTCCCCTCAGGTCGCCGTCGCCGAGGATCACAAACCGCGCGTCGCGCCGGCGCCCGAGCAGCACCTTGGCCGCGCGCAGAAGGGTGGCGTGGTCCTTGTGGCCCACCAGGGCGGCGATGTTGCCAATGAGGCTGATGCCCGGCGCGATGCCCAGCCGCGCTCGCACGGCGTCCCGGTGCCCGGCGGTGAGCAGATCGGCGGCGGGTGGCGGCACGGTGCTGCGGATCACCGTGAGGCGTTCCCTGGCCACGCCCCAATCCGCGAGCTGGTCCGCGATGTGTTGGGAAATGCACACCACGCACGCGGCGCGGACGAACTTGAAGCGGTTGAACCAGCCGCGGCCCGGCAGAAAATCGACCCGGCGCGTGACCAGGAACGGTTTGCGATGCCATGAGGCGGTGGCAGCCGCCAGGCTGTGGCCGCGGCCGGTGTGGCAATGGATGAGATCGACATCCCGCGCGGCGCGGACGATCGCGAGGGCCGCGCCCGCGTTGTTGCCGGGGATGGGCCGGGTGGGCAGGCCGGCCTCCGTGGCCCTGGATTCGAGCGGGCCGCCCGGCCGGCATCCGAGGATGGAACCTGCGCCGGCGTCGCGCAGCCCGGCGGCGAGCAGCAGCGTCTGGCGTTCGCCGCCGCGCCAGGTGCGCTCGTTGTTCAGGTGCAGAATGCGCATTGTCTTGCCGATTCGCTTTTGAGTATTCACTATTCCGTGACCGGCGGCGAGCGCCCTGAATCCTGAATCCTCATGTTCTAGAACCAACCGATGCCGCAGCCGTTTGTCACCCGAGCCGTGCTCCGGGCCGTGCAAGGCCTGCCCGGCTTCCCCGCGCTGTCGGTGCTGGACCTGAGCTGCGGCGAGGGCGAAATCCTGAACCAACTGGCCTCGCGGGGCTGCCGCGTCCAGGGAACGCATTACCGGGAGGACGACTACATCGTCAAGGAGCGCACCCGGCTTGTCCAGTTCCCGGTTTGCGGCGGGGTGAACCTGCACCAGGCGCTCCCGTTCGACTCCGGGCTGTTCGACGTGGTGCTCCTGATCGAGGTGCTCGAGCATCTGGAAAGCCATTTCAACGCCGTGGCCGAGGCGGGCCGGGTTCTCAAAGGCGGCGGCCATCTGCTGCTGACCACCCCCAACATCTTCCGGCTGCACTCGCGCCTCCGGTTTTTCCTGACGGGCAAGCACAAGCTGATCCGGCGCCGGTATGGATGGGATCTGCGTCCGGCGGACCGTTACGCCTACCACATCAACCCGGTGGATTTCCCGCTGCTTCACACCCTGCTGCATCACGCCGGCCTGGAGCTGAAGGCGATGCCTTTCACGTTGGTCAAGTGGAAATCCGCATTCTTCCTGCCCCTCTGGCCCCTGGTCTGGCTGGCCTGTCGGCTCACCGTGGACCGGCCAGCGCGGCAATCCGCAGCCTGCCGGGAGGGCGAACGCGCGTTGAATCGCTGGCTGACGCACCCGGCCCTGCTCGCCAGCGAACAGTTGTTCATCGTGGCGCGGCGCCGCGAATGAATCCGGGGCGGCCCGTGCCCGGTTTTGGCTGGCGTTGGCACGGGGCATCGCGCACCTTCAGGCCAATGACTTGAGGCCCATGAACCCGCGCCTGCCATTGTCCGTGTCGCTCGTCACCTTCAACGAGGAGGCCAACCTGCCGCGCTGCCTCGAAAGCGTCCGCGAGCTGGCTGCGGACATTGTGGTGGTGGATTCCGGCTCGACGGACCGGACCGCGGCCCTGGCCCACCAGGCGGGGGCGGTCGTGGTGACCCAGCCCTGGCAGGGCTTTGCCCGGCAGAAAAATGTCGCGCTTGAACACTGTGCCCAGCCGTGGGTGTTGTGTCTCGACGCGGATGAGGCGGCTTCGCCGGAACTGGCCGCCGCGATCCGGCGGGTGTTGGGGGGCGAACCCGCCGCGAATGGTTTCTGGCTGAACCGGCGCAGCTTCTACCTCGGCGACTGGATCTGGCATGCCTGGTATCCGGAATGGTGCCTCCGGCTGGTTCGCCGGAACGCAGCGCGCTGGACCGGGACGGAGCCGCATCCGCACCTGTCGGTCACGGGCGCCACGGAGCGCTTGAGGGGCGACCTGCTTCATTACTCCTACGCGAATCTGCAGGCCCATCTCGAGCGAACCCTTCGTTATGCCCGGACATCGGCCGACAGCATGGAGCGGGCGGGGCGGCAGTGCCGCTGGTATCACCTGGCCATCTCCCCGTGGCTGGCCCTGGCCAAACGGCTGATCCTCAAGCAGGGCTTTCGCGACGGCCGCCGCGGCTGGATCATCGCCTATGCCACCTTCTTCAGCGTGCTGGCCAAATACGCCTTCCTGGCTGAAAAGCAGATCCAAACCCGCCCCGGCCAACCACCCCCACCGCTTGCCCCGCCGGAGAATCTTCCCGCCCCCCCCGCTTCGACCACGCGCTGACCCGAAATGCCAGCGCCCCGCCCGCAACGGACGCGCTGCCCGTGCCTCCGGGAGTTCGCAGTCGCGGCCGGAACGAGCGCGGTCCGGCGCGCCTGCGCGGCGCGCACAGAACGGTTGCATTTCCGGACGGGGGATGGTGCAATGGGCCGGCGCAATTCAACCATTCACATCATCCCTATGGCAAAAAAAGAACTTCGTGTCGGACTCATCGGTTGCGGCTTCATGGGCCGTGCCCACTCCAACGCCCATCGCAGGGTCTGGAACTTCTTCGACCTCGACTACACGCCGGTGCTCAAGGCGATCTGCGACTTCAACGGCCAGCGCGCCAAAGCCCATGCGGCCCAGTGGGGCTTCGAATCGGTCGAGACGGATTGGAAGAAGCTGGTGGCCCGCAAGGACATTGATTTGGTCGACATTTGCCTCCCCAATAATGTCCACGCCGAAGTCGCCATCGCCGCCGCCAAGGCGGGCAAGATGATCCTCTGCGAAAAACCCCTCGCCCGAAACGGCAAGGAAGCCGAAGGCATGGTCCAAGCCGTCGAAAAAGCCAAAGTCCCCAACTTCGTCTCGTTCAATTACCGCCGCATCCCGGCGGTGTCGCTGGCCAAGAAGCTCATCGACGAAGGCCGCCTGGGCCGGGTCTTCCATTACCGGGCCAAGTTCCTCCAGGATTGGACCATTTCGAAGGACGTTCCGCAGGGCGGCGATTCCCTGTGGCGGCTGGATGTGAAAGCGGCCGGCAGCGGGGTGACCGGCGACCTGCTGGCCCACTGCATCGACACCGCCCTCTGGCTCAATGGCCGCATCGAGACGGTCAACGCCATGACGGAAACGTTCGTCAAGGAACGCAAACACCAGCTCACTGGCAAGGTCGAAAAGGTGGGCATCGACGACGCCTGCGCTTTCCTCGCGCGTTTTGCCAATGGCTCGCTCGCGACCTTCGAGTCCACCCGTTACGCGCGCGGCCACAAAGCCCTCTACACCTTCGAAATCAATGGCGAACACGCCTCCATCGCCTGGGACCTCCACGACCTCCATCGCCTCGCCTACTTTGATCACAAGGACGAAGGCAAACTGCGCGGCTGGCGCTCCATCCACGTCACCGACCACGGCGGCGAACACCCCTACATGGACAAATGGTGGGTGCCGGGCCTGAACATCGGCTTCGAACACTCGTTCGTCCATCAGTTGGCCGATTTCCTCGACGGCCTCGCCAAAGGCAAGCCCGCCAGCCCCACCTTCCGCGAAGCCCTCGAAACCCAATACGTCTGCGACGCCGTCCTCAAATCCGCCAAGACCCGCCGTTGGGAAAACGTCCCTAAAGTCAAATAGCGAGCCGCAGGCTCGAACTGTCAGGGGCGCACATGGGCCAATTCGTGTTGTTCGTGCGCTTTGCGCCGAGTTAAACGCCGAATGGGGACCCAGCGACTCGGAATGGCGTCCGGTGGCTCAACTGCCGGCGGGTTGGCTGGAACGGCAGATGGTCTTCTGTCTGACCAGCCCCTGTGGGCCCATCGACATCTTTCGCGTCGTCCGGGGCTTGCCGGACGGCCACGCGGCGGCGCAACGGGCTTTCCGATCGCAAACGGCTGCGGGAGTGCATTATCGCGGGCTTTCGGACGAGGATATGCTGGCCTGTCAGCTCGCCCTGGATGAACACGAGCGCAAACCGGAGCGAATCCGGTTTCTCAGCGATTTGCTAAAACGCAATGGCCATCAATAATGTCCTCAAGCAACAGGAAGAAGCGCGACGCGAGCGGCACTGGGACCCGCTGTGTCGCTGGCGGTTGATCCAGGAAACCATCACGTGGGCCGAAGCCCAGGCTACCGTTGGGCGCAACACCCGGGCGCATCGCTTGGCGCAGCCTGCAGCGGGGTCGGACCTGAGTAACCTCTTCGGCAGCAGCAATTTGGCGATTTCTTTATCGATAAAAACCGTTGCTGCAGTCCGTTTTCGGCCCCGAAAATGCCCCGTAAGAAATTAAGCTTTTTGTCCTGTGGAGCCCACAGTAAGGCGTTGGCTCGATTAGAGGCTGGAGCGGGGTGCACAGGATAAAAAGCTTAATTTCTTGAGTTTTCGGTGGGTGTGAGGCCACACTGCCCGCGATGCAAGCTGCCCGCAGGCCGCTCGTGACCCGCTGGGATGGCGTTGTCCTCGAGCGCGACGACGCAACGAGGGTGGCCGTTTCCGGCGGCGTGGCGCCGCCCATGACGGTTCGAATGCGTCGGCGCCGCGCTCGCGGTCCATTCGTGGGGCGCGGCGGGCGTCCGGCACGAACTCTCAAACCTCATCGCCCATGTATCTGACTGGAATCGCCGATGAAGCCGGCGCCCTCATTGACACGCAACTCCAAGCCACCCGAGCCCTGGGCTGGACGTCGATCGAGGCTCGCGCCGTCGAGGTGCCGGGCCATCCCAAGGCCAACCTCCATGACCTCCCGGACGCGGCCTTCGACATCGTCGCTGGAAAACTCGACGAGGCGGGCATCGGCGTCTGCTGCTTCGGGTCCACCATCATGAACTGGGCCAAGACGGTCCAGACGCCGTTTGAGGTGACGCTTGCAGAGGTCCGCCGCGCCATCCCGCGCATGCAGCGCCTCCGCACCCGGCTGGTGCGCATCATGAGCTTCAAGCCGGGAGACGACGACGACCGGATTCCGCCGGTGGTGATGGCGCGCGTTGGGGAGGTGACGCGGATGTTTCTGGATGCGGGCATTCAGCCCGTGCATGAGAACTGCATGAACCACGGCGGCATGAGCTGGCAGCACGCGCTGCAGTTGCTCGAGAGCGTGCCGGGTCTCCAATGGGTGTTCGACACGGCCAATCCCATTTTCAACCCGGACCGCAGCAAGCCCAGGCCCTGGCCCAAACAGGACCCGTGGGAGTTCTGGACCAAGGTCCGCGATCTCACCGCCCATATCCACGTGAAAGACGCCACCTGGAACCCGGCCAGGAACGACGCCGATTACAACTGGCCCGGCGAAGGCAAGGGCCGCGTGCGGGACATCCTCCGGGACGCGCTGTCGCGAGGCTATGACGCGGGCATTTCGATCGAACCGCACCTGGCGGTGGTGTTTCACGACGCGTCAGTGACGGCGTCGGCGACCGCGCAGTATGACACTTACGTGGAATACGGCCGGCGCCTGGAACAGCTCGTTGCCGACATCCGGCGCGAGCTGGCGGCGTAACGCGCCGCCAGGAGCCCCGCAACGGGGACCAGGGCGCGATGGGCGCGTTCACTGCAGCAGCTTGGTTGGCTCATGGCGTCCTATTCCCCTCGGGGTCGGCATCGGAATCGGTATCGTTTCGATCCTCTCGATATTCACCCGGTTCCTCGTCAAGAGCATACCCGCGCTGGCAATCAATAGCCGCGCGGCACCCATCCGGTTTCTCGTGTCCAAATCCCATGTGGTTCTTTTCGATGCCGATGCCGGTACCGACCCCGCCCCCGATGTAGCCCGCATTTCTCACCGCCGTGTGGGAAATGCAGGTCAGAGCCGACACTCCAATCCCCCACGGCCCGCCGCCACACCGCCCTTGCAAGCCAGACGGGGAAAGGTTGCCCTTTCCCCGTGCCCCACCCTTGCGTCTGTTCAGAATGTTCGAATCGAGGAGGCGTCGGCCTGGCGGATCATGCGGCGGCTTCGTGATGGACCCAGTGGAAGGCGTGCTGCACAAGCTCGGTGCTGTTTTTCAGGTTCAGCTTGCCCTTGATGTACTCGCGGTAAGCTTCGACGGTGCGCACGCTCAGGTGCAGCTCGCCCGCAATCTGGCGCGTGCTGCGGCCCTCGCCGATCAACCGGAACACCTCCAGCTCGCGGTCGGTCAGATACTCGATGGGCGAGCTGACGACCTTGGAACGTCCCTGGGCGATGCGCTGGAGCATCCTGGCCTGCATGCGCTCGCTGAGGTAGATCTCGCCCGCAAGAACCTTGCGGATGGCCACGAGCACCTTGTCGGTGGCCTCCTCCTTCATGATGTAACCCCGGCTGCCGGCGCGCAAGGCACGCTCGGCGTAAAGCGATTCGTCATGCATCGACAGCACCAGGATCGGCATGTCGGGCAAGCGCGCCTTGATGTTCTTCACCAGCTCGATGCCGTTGCCGCCGCGCAACGAGATGTCCACCACCACAATGTCCGGATTCAACTCGCACACCGCCGAAAAGGCGTGAGGCGAATCCTCCGCCTCGCCGCAAATCGTCATGTCCGCCTCGAGATTGATCAGCTGGGCCAGCCCCTGGCGCAGGATGGGATGATCGTCGACGAGCAACACGCGGGTTTTCGGCTTGCGCAGCACGGCATGGATTTTCGGTTGCATACGTTGCGGATGGCGTCTGTCCTAAGAAAGGGTTTCGGGTTGGGGTGGCGGTTCGGTGAAGGCGCAGCGCACCACGGTGCCGCCGCTGGGACGCGGGAGGATCTGGAGTGTCCCGCCGATCTTTTGCGCCCGGTAGGCCATGATGCGCAGCCCGAGTCCCTGGGGGCGCCGGTCCTCGACCGGCATGCCGCCGCCGTCGTCCGCCACGGTCAAGACCGTCTGGGCCCCCTGTCGTTCCAGCCGGATGGCAATGGTTTTCGCCTTGCCGTGGCGCACCGCGTTGCTGATGGCTTCCTGGGCCAGCCGGAACAGGTGAAGCGATGTGGCCCGGTGCTCGAGGGTCACGGCCTCGTCATGCTCGAAAACACACGCCACGCTGCACGTCTGCCGGATCCGCTGGGCAAGCTCGTGAAACGCCGCCACCAGTCCGTTCGACTCGAGTTCCACCGGAAACAACCCGCGCGCCAGACTGCGCGTTTGCGAGAGCGCCTGCATGACAAGGCGGCTGATCTCCTCCGCCTCCTCCGCCTCAGGCAGCGATTGTGCGGCGAGCTTGCGCTGAAGCGCCTTGGCCAGAAAGGTGATGCCGGTGAGGTGCTGGCCCAGGCCATCGTGAAGGTCCTGCCCAATGCGCATCTGCTCCCGGTGGCTGATCTCCGCCATTTCCTTCTCCAGAAACGTGCGATCGCTCACATCCCGCACCAGCGCGATCACCTGGTCGGTGTCATACGGCGCCAAACGCACCTCGAAATGGCGCACTCCGTTGCGCCCCTGGAATTGGGCCGTCGCCACCTGGACCTGGCCCGTGCGACACGCCTTTTCCACGTAATGCATCGCCTGCAGCCCGATTTGATGCGGCAGCAACTCCTTCAGCGACCGCCCCACCAGCCCGCCGGCCGAAAGCGAAAAGGCGCGGTCGGGCGGCGCATGGAATTCCAAGACGCCGCCGTGCTTGGAAACCACGAACACCAGCTCGGAAATCGTGCTCAGAAGCGCCTGCCGCTTCAGTTCACTCTGATGCAATGCCGCGCCCACGTCGTGCCCGGCCTCCACCCGCAACCCCGCCCCCGAGGGAGGAGGCATCCGCCCCGCGCCGGGGCGCGGGGAAAACCCGGTTGAGTATGACGCGGTTGTCGTGTGCATGGCCGCCGGAGCGCTCCTGCCGAAGCGCCCGCCAGTTCTTCCATCGGCCGGTTTGCATGAGTTCTTGAGCGCGCCTTCCCGGAACGCGGGCCCGCCGCGGCGCGCCCTCCACACCCGGCTTCCGATGGGAAAAGGGAGTCCGCCGCCGCATGACCGCGGCGGAGCGTGGAGGGGAATCCCTCGTCGACGGACGGTCGAATGGGCAGAAGCCCTTGGCGGCGCGGCGGTTTTCCCGCGAGGCACCTTAAGAACGCCGCACGGCCTCGCCTATGCGCGCCGCGGGAGCCGTGCGGGTTGCCGGGTGCGCCTGCATGGCGCTCAGCCCTGGCAGTTTTCGTTGTCCTGGGTGCTCCGGCGCTGGGCTTCGGCCTGCAGCCAGAGTTCGGTGTCGCGGCCCTGGGGGCGTCCGGCGCTTTCCCAAAGGTAGTAGGCGCGCACGGCGGTGTCCTGGCTGGCGCTGGTGACGGCGGCACGGACGGCAGCCAGTTGTCCGGCGGAACCGAGTTTCTCATTTTTGTGGGCGATGAACCCGGCGTATTCGTCCATGAAAACCTTGCCTGGGGGGCGGAAGTCGAACTCGGCGGGTTTGTCGCGGAAGAACTCGCGGTGAACGCGGGTCCAGACGAGGCGGCCGTCGGTGTCGATGTTGATTTTGGTGACGCCGAGTTTGGCGGCGGGGAGGTATTCGTTTTCGTTGACGCCGCGGGCGCTGGGGTCGAGCCGGCCGCCGGCGGCATTGATGCGGCGAACCTCTTCCTGGGGGACGCTGGAGCTGCCGTGCATGACGATCGGGGTGCCGGGAAGGCGTTGTCGGATGCCTTCGATGACCTCGAAGTGGAGGGATTGCTGGCCTTTGAACTTGTAGGCGCCGTGGCTGGTGCCGATGGCGGCGGCCAGCGAATCGCAGCCGGTGCGCTGGACGAATGTGACGGCCTCGTCCGGGTGGGTGAGGCAGGCGTGGCCTTCGTCCACCTTGATGTCCTCCTCGACGCCGCCCAGTTTGCCCAGTTCGGCCTCGACACTGATGCCTTGGGCGTGGGCGCGGTCGACGACGCGCTTGGTGATGGCGACATTTTGGTCGAAGGACTCGTGCGAGGCGTCGATCATGACGGAACTGTAAAAGCCCGAATCAATGCAGTCGTAGCAGGTTTCCTCGTCGCCATGGTCGAGATGGACCGCAAAAACCGCTTCGGGAAAGATCTGTTCGGCGGCGCGGATGATGGCTTCGAGCATGCGTTTGTCGGTGTATTTGCGGGCGCCCTTGGAAATCTGGATGATGAAGGGCGCCTGGCTGGCGAGACAGCCTTTGAAGAGGCCCATGGTCTGTTCGGCGTTGTTGATGTTGTAGGCGCCAACGGCAAACTTGCCGTAGGCGACCTTGAAGAGTTGGGAGGTGGTGACGATCATGGTGTTTTCCTGGATGGGGTTTGGGTTGGGTTGCGGTGGGCCGGCAAACGGCCGAACCGTTCGAAATGGAGAATGGCGGCGCGCATCAGTCCTGGCTTTGGATCCCGTCGAGATACCCCAGCGTGCCGGTCTCAAGATGCGCCGCGTTGGCCTCGTCCGTGTCAATGTGCATCGCCAGCCGGAAATCCGGACTGACCCGCACACGCACATCCCCGAAAACCAGCTCGCGCTCGCCCGGCACGCGGACGCGGACGGTGGCCTTGTCCTTGACGCCGTAATGGAGCGCGTCGGCGGGCGCCATGTGGATGTGGCGCAGGGCACAGATGACGCCCTGGCCGAGGGTGATGCGGCCGGCGGGCCCTTCGAGCACGCAGCCGGGGGTGCCGTGAAGGTCGCCGGATTCCCGGATGGGGGGGTGGATGCCGAGCTTGAACTGCTCGGTCATGGAGATTTCCACCTGGGTGGCTTGGCGTGCCGGCCCGAGCACACGCACCCGTTCGACGCGGCCTTTGGGGCCGACGAGGGTGACCTGCTCGGCGCAGGCGAACTGGCCGGGCTGGGACAGGTCGCTCTGGCGGGTGAGCAGGTGGCCCGGGCCGAACAGGGCCTCGACGTGCGGCTGGGCCAGGTGGACGTGGTGGGCGGACACCTCGATGGGGATCGGGTCGCGGCGGTGCGCCTCCCAGACGCGCTTGAGATAGGAACGGCTCAGGGCGCGCAGCGTTTCGCGGGCGATCATGCGCGCCTCGTCGGTGGGAACGATGAGCACGGCGACACGGGAATCGTCCGTGGAAATGCGGCAGATCCCGTCAAAGCCGCGCGCGTTGCGGTTGCGCTCCTCGTCGAGGCGGATGCCCATGCACTGGAGCCCCTGCAGCGCCAGGGAGCGGACGCCGGAGCTGCCCTGGCCGATGCCGCCGGTGAAGGTGAGAACGTCCAGACCGCCCATGGCAGCGACGCAGGCGCCGATGCCTTTGCGGACGCGGTAGCAGAAGGCCTTGAGAGCCACCAGGGCGCGGGGGTCGCCGGCGTCGGCGGCCTTCTCGATTTCGCGCATGTCGCTGGACAGGCCGGAGAGGCCGAGCAGGCCGCTTTGCTTGTTGAGAAGCTCGTCGATCTGGGTGGCGGTCAGCCCCTCCTCGCGCTGCAAATACGTCACCACCCCCGCATCCAGGTCCCCGCAGCGCGTGCCCATGATCAGCCCCTCGTTCGGCGTGAACCCCATCGACGTGTCCACCGACCGCCCATGATCGACCGCGCACAGGGAGGCGCCGTTGCCGAGGTGGCAGCTGACAACCTCCAATTCCTCAAAGCGCCGCTGCAGGGATTGGGCCGCGCGCAGACACACATAGGCGTGGGACGTGCCGTGAAAGCCGTAGCGGCGCACCCCCCGCTGCTCATGGTAGACATAGGGCAGCCCGTAAAGATACGCGTAGGACGGCAGCGTGTGGTGAAATGCCGTGTCGAACACCGCCACGTGCGGCACCGACGGAAACACCCGGCGCGCCTCCCGAATGCCGAGAACATTGACCGGATTGTGCAGCGGCGCCAGCGGGTTGAGCGCTTCGATCTCCCGCAGCACCGCGTCGTCCACCACAACCGCCTCGCTGAACCGTTCGCCGCCGTGCACGACGCGGTGCCCCACCACCGTCACCTCCGATGGCGCACCAAGGACGCCCGTGTCCCCGGCCGAAAGCTCCCGCACCATCTCCTGAAAGGCCTCCTCATACCCGCCGCGAGGCAGCTCGCGGGCCGCCTCGCCGCGCGGCCCACGGTGCACCAGCCGCGTCCCCGGCAGGCCCACCCGTTCAATCTGCCCGCGCGCCGTCCGCGCCTCATCCTCGGTGTCGAAGCAGGCATACTTGAGCGAGGACGAGCCGCAGTTGACCACGAGAATCTTCTCGGGCCGCTCCCCCTTGAGCCGAAGCCCATACGGATCCTCGCTCCGCCGAAACGCCGCAGCCGCCTTCGAGGGATCCGCCGCCCACTGCCGAAACCGGGCGGCGATGGTTCTCGAGAGATGCTGGACGGCGCGCGGCGCGGTCATGACGCTCGACTGGAAGACGGGCACTGGGATGCGCAGCACGCGGCAGCGGGTTCTGGCGATGAAGGACGCCATGGTCTTTTCCCCGCTCATGAGCGCCATTTCCCCGAACGTGTCGCCGGCCTTGAACCTGCCCACCTCCTCGCTTCGGCCCCCCTCGTCCACTCTCATGGCGGCCATCTCCCCTTCGAGCAGCACCCCCAGAAAGGCCGGATCCTCGCCGCATTCGACCACCGCCTCGTTGGGCTCGAACGAAACCACCCGCGAACCCTTCACCACCCCGGCAACACCCTCGGCGGAAACATGCCGGAACAACGCAACGCGTTGTTCGAGATATTCGGCGAGCGCGACAGGATTCATGGCCGGTTCGGTTTTCCGGGACATCCTGCGCCATGACCGGGCCGGGCGCAACCCGGAACGCTGCCCCCCTCGACGCAAGGGTGCGCGACCGCTCCGCAGTGCGCATCTCAGATTCTTCCTTCTGGCTTTTCGTAATCCTAATCCTAATCGTAATCGGCTGAACCGGCTATTCGATCACGAGAAATTGGAAGTGTACCAGGCAGCCTTGTCGTTCAATTAGGATTACGATTAGGATTACGATTACGAGGCTGATCCGGAAAAAGCTGAGGTGCGCGACCGCCACCAGCCCCCGCTCAATCCGCTTGCGGTCGGCGCAACAACCGTTCTAAAACGGGGGCGTGACCGCCCGAACCTGTCCTCCCAAGTGTTCCTTCTTATGACTGTGATGCATTCCCCTCCAACCCGCTCCTCCGCACGCTTCCTCCTGTGCGCCTGCCTGCTCCACGCGATGACACACGGCCTGGCCGCTGCCGCGCCGACGCCGGCTCCCGACGAGTTCACGCTCGACCATCGCTACGCCCCGCCGCAGTGGCAGACCGCGATTGGCCTGCCGGACGACGCCCAGAAGACGCTCGTGGCGAAGGACGGCGGGTTGCTGTACGACTATCCGGGGGGCTATGCCGGCTTTGGAACCAAGATCACCTTCGGCCTGGTTCAGCCCGTCACCTGGACGAGGCAGGAACTGGTGTCGCCGCGCATCCCCATCGTGCGCACCTATAAACAGGCGGGGCCGATCGAGATCGTGGAAGAGGCGTTTGCGGTCGCGCCGCCGCTGTCCCCGAAGAAGGCGGTGGAACAACCCGCCCTGGTGCTTCGGCGCGTCGGGGCCAACTCGGGCCAGCGCGGATGGGCGAATCCGAAGCCGCCATGCGACCCGGATTTCCGTCACGTGGCCATCGGCTGGAACGGGCCGATCGAATACCGGTTTCCGGCCGCGCGGGGCGAGCGGTTCACGGTGGTGTTTGGGATTTGCGAAGGCCACCACCCCGGCCCCGGAGCCCGCGTGCTCACGTTGAGCCTCGAAGGCAAGTCCCGCCAGATCGTCGACCCGGTGAAGGAGGGCGGTCACAACGTGCCGCGGGCCTACCCGCTCGACATCCAGGACGAAAACCAGGACGGCTGGATCGACCTGGCGGTCACTGCCGCGCCGGAGTCGCCCGACAAAAACACCATCCTCAACCTGCTCTGGGTGTTCCGCGCCGCCGAAGCGCCCCCCCCCGACACGGTGGTGCGGGGCGGCCCGTTTCCCAAGGTGCCGCTGCTGCGGTTTGCGTGCGGCGCGGACAAGCTCCTGACAGGCCAGGCGCCACGGCACGACGTGCTGCGGGTGACGCTGCGCAACCCCACCGGGGCGGCAGTCAAGGTCACCCCGCGGCTGCTCCTCGAGGCCGCGGAGGATGTCTGGCCGGACCCGATGCACCGCATCGCGCGCGTGGGCGACGGCACGCGGGTGTTTTACACTGCCGATTGGACGACGACTGACGTCCGGGGGCGCCCGGTGTTTTCGGCGATCACGCTGGCGCCCCGGGCCGAGATCACGCTGGCGTTCGGCGTTGCCCGCGGCGACCACCCGGCCCCGTTTCCGCAGACGCTGGCCGAGGCGGCGTCGGCGCGTCGGGCGGCGGAGAGGTATTGGGCGGAGGCGGATCTGCCCTATGGCCGTTTGGGGGTGCCGGACGCGGCGGTGCAGGCGCTGCTGGACGCGTCGGTCCGGAACATTTACCAGGCGCGCGAGATCAAGCAGGGGCTGCCGGCCTTCCAGGTGGGGCCGACGTGTTATCGCGGCTTGTGGGTGGTGGACGGCGCGTTCCTGCTGGAAGCCGTCACCTACCTGGGCCGCGAGAAGGAAACGCGCGCCGGCATTGACTATCTCATGAAGTTCCAGCGCGCCGACGGCAGTTTCATGCTGATCGACGGCCACTGGAAGGAGACCGGCATTGCGCTGTGGGCGGTCACGCGGCACGCGCGCCTCACGGGCGACCCGGCGTGGCTGCGTGGCGTGTGGCCCAGGGTGGAACGAGGCGTGGCGGCCATCGAAGCCATGCGGGCGCTGCCCGCCCGGGGGGCGCCCAACGAAGGGCTGGTGCCGGACGGGTTCAGCGACGGCGGCCTTGCCGAGAAGGTGCCGGAATACACGAACGTTTACTGGACCCTGGCCGGGCTGCGCGCCGCGGTGGAGGCGGCCGCCTGGCTGGGCAACACCGCGCAGGCCGACGCGTGGCGCAAGGGCTATGACGATTTGTACGCGACGTTCCGCCGGGCGGCGCAACGCGACATGAAAACCGACGGGCACGGCAATCGCCACCTGCCGATCCGCATGGCGAAGGGCGGTGACATCCCGCCGCAGAAGGCGCAGTGGGCGTTTCTGCACGCGGTGTATCCGGGGCAGGTGTTCCCGGACGGCGATCCGCTGGTGCGCGGGAACCTGGCGATGCTGCGGGCCGCGGAGCAGGAGGGGCTGGTGGCGGACACGGGCTGGCTGAAGAACGGGCTGTGGAGTTATTTCGGCTCGTTCTACGCGCACGCGTGGCTCTGGGTGGGGGATGGCGGCAAGGCGGCGCGAACGTTATACGCTTTCGGCAACCACGCGTCGCCGCTGCTGTGCTGGCGGGAGGAACACATGCCCCAGGGACAGGGCGACGCGAGGGTGGGCGACATGCCCCACAACTGGGCCAGCGCGGAGTTCATCAGGCTCGTGCGCCATTGCCTCGCGCTCGAACGCGGCAACGAATTGCACCTCTTCCAGGGTTTCCCCGCAGCGTGGGCCCGCCCCGGGGCCGTGACGCGGATGCACGGGATCGCGACCGAGTTCGGCCCCCTGAGCCTCGAGTTCACCGTCGCCAGAGACGGCCGCAGCGGCGTCCTGCATCTGACGCCGCCGCGCCGCACTCCGCCCGCGAGGATTCTCTGGCATCTCGGGCCGTGGGCGGCGGAGCCGGGCGCGGTGGCCTTGCCGACGGACGGGACCGTCAAGAAGACGGTCCGGCTTGCCGGCCGCGGGTGATCTTTGTTGCAAAACCACAACCCAATTCGAATGCCATCACGCTTATGAAATCCAGCCTGCTGTGGGGGGCGGTTTTGGCGGCTTCACTGCACGCCGGCGCCGCCGACCCGCTCACCTATGTCGATCTCGTCAAACGCCTCACCGACCTCGAGCGCCTCGCCCAGCTGCCGCCCGAGGGCGAGCGCTGTCAGCAATGGTCCAGCTACGACCGCGCCAGCCGATACAACCCCGCCACGGGCAAGTACGAGACATGGGATGCGAACGGGGACGGCGGGGGGGTGATTCGGCGTGAAGGCGACCTGCAGGTGTTCGCCGAGATGGAAGGGCCGGGGTGCATCTGGCGCATGTGGTCGGCGCGTCCGGAGCAGGGCAGGGTGAGGATGTACCTGGACGGGGCGGAGACGCCGGCGGTGGATCTGCCGTTCCTCGGGTATTTCGACGGGAAACACGAGCCCTTCACGCGGGCGGCGCTGGTGCACACGGTGGCCAGGGGCTGGAACAACTACACGCCCATCCCCTACCAGACATCGTGCAAGATCGTCGCCGAAAAGGGCTGGGGCGCCTATTACCAGTTCGTGGTCACCACCTACCCCAAGGGCACGCAATTGCCCACCTTCAAACGCAAGCTCACCCCGGACGAACACGCCGCGCTCGACGCCGCCAACCGGACCCTGGCCGCCTGCGGTCCGCTCGAACTGCCCGGCGCCACCGCCCATCGCAGCGATGTCGTGCTCGAACCCGGCAAGCCGGTGAAAGCCGACTGGGCCGGCCCGGCGGCGTTTCGAAGCATTCGCGCGCGGGTGGATCTGCCGCCGTCGCCGCAGGATCGCGAGATGCTGCGCGAGGTGACACTGCAGATCCGCTGGGATGGCGAGGCTGCGCCGAGCGTGTGGGCGCCGTTGGGGGATTTTTTCGGCACGGCGGCTGGGGCCAACGGGTATCAGTCGCTGCCCAGCGGGCTGACCCGGGATGGATGGTGGTATTGCAACTGGAACATGCCCTTTGCGAAGAGCGCCGAGCTCACCCTGCTCAACGAAGGCACAGAACCCCGCCGCGTCACCCTCGAAATCCTCAGTGCGCCCGTCGCGGGCGACCTCGGCGCCCTGGGCCGCTTCCACACCAAGTGGCATCGGGACGCCTTCCTGCCGACGGAACCCGAGCGGGCGATCGACTGGACGCTGCTCAAGACCACCGGCCGGGGGCGGTTCCTCGGCGTGATGCTCCACGTGTGGAATCCGCGCGGCAGCTGGTGGGGGGAAGGCGACGAGAAATTCTTCGTCGACGGCGAGAAATTCCCGTCGACGATCGGGACGGGTTCGGAGGATTACTTCGGCTATGCGTGGTGCAACCCTTCGCTGTTTACCCACGCCTATCACAACCAGACGATCTCCATGAACAACAAGGGGCACGTGTGTGTGAACCGCTGGCACGTGACCGACAACATCCCCTTCCAGCATTCCTTCGAAGGCGCCATCGAAAAGTATTTCCCCAATCAACGCCCCACCCTCTACGCCTGCACCGTCTATTGGTACGCCGCCGCCGGCAGCCAGGATCCCTATGCGCCGGCGCCCGTCGCCGAACGCGTCGGATACTGGACCGACATCCGGCCGTTTGTCGTCAAAGGCGCGCTCGAAGGCGAACAATTGAAGGTGCTGCGGAAATCCGCCGGCCATGCCCGCACCCAGGAACTCAGCGCGCACGGAGGCCAATGGAGCCGCGACGCGCACCTGTGGTGGACGGGCGCTACACCCGGGGACATCCTCGAGGTGGCGATGCCGGTGGCTGAAGCCGGCCGCTACGCCCTCACCGCGGCGTTCACCAAGGCGCGCGATTACGCCATCGTGCAGGTCGCGCTGGATGGCCGGAAGCTGGGCCAACCGTTGGATCTCTACAATCCGGCCGTGGTGCCCTCCGGCCCGGTGAACCTCGGCACCCACGACCTGTCGGCTGGCGAGCACCGGTTCCGCCTGGAAATCGCGGGGGCCAACGACAGGGCACTCAAGTCCTTCATGGCCGGCCTGGATTATCTGAAGCTCGATCCCCTGCCCTGAAGGGGCCGCAAGGCGCCATGGGCGCGCCAATGGGGCCGAGGCGGACTTGACGCCTCCTGAACGATCACGGCGATCCCTTCTCGCTGACCCCAAGACACTTGCTCGGGTCCGACCCCGACCCGCGACTGCTCTGCCCCGTCACCCGCTTCGTCTGGGGTCGCCAAACACGCGCACGTAATGGGGCCAGAGCGCCTCGAAGCGGCGGGCGGCGAACTGTTCGGCGTAGTCTTCGCCACTGGTGGATTTGCGGTGGGGCTGCTGAAGGCGGTCCTCATGATGTCCCAACTCGTGCAGGAACACATGAAGCAGCATGAACGCGCGCGCCTGCCGTTCCGTGAACCGGCACAGCACCCCGTCCCGGGTCCGGTCGCTGCACACGCCCAACCGCTCGAACAGGCCCCGGTGCGACTCGAAATGGTCCGCGTCGAACTCGGTCCACAGGTCGTTTTGCCAGGCGTGCAGGAAGATCGCGCCCGTTTCCTCCCGGTGGTAGAAGGCATAATGACCGTCAAGCGTCGCGTCGCCTGCCAGCACGATGCGTTCGAGGCGTTGCGAGAGCCGGTTCCAATCCGGCAGCAAGTCGATAAACGCAAGCAGATCCCGCTTGCTGAGCACGTGCCGGCAGCCGCGTCCGGGGGATTCGCGATCAATCACGTAGCCGAGCAGCCCCGTGGGGAGGTGACGGTTCCGGGGCTGGACGCGCCCGTGTTTGATCTTGGTGGCGGTGCGCCGATTGTAGCGGATGCGCATGGGCGCGTCAGTTCGGGGAACGTCCGCGGACGGCCTGCGGGCGCGTCTGATCGAGCGTGGTGGCGAGGCGGGCGGCGATCCCGGGGTATTGGGGAGCCAGGTTGGTGGCTTCGCCCGGATCCGACCGCACCTGGTAGAGGCGCAGGGCAGATGCGGGCGCGTCCCGGATGGCCTTCCAATCGCCCCATCGCGCCGCCTGGGCCAGCCCGTGCCGGTGCGATTCCCAATACAGGAACCCGGGCGCATTGGTCTGCGGACGGCCCAGCAGCGTCGGCAGCACCGAAATGCCGCAGCTGCCCGCCGGCGGCGCGACCGGCGACGGCCGCGGGGCGCGCGACGCCTCCGGCTGCGCGAGATCGAGGGCTGTGGGCAGGAAATCCCAGAAGGCAACCACCCGGTCACTGGCGGTGCCGGGTGGGATCTTGCCGGGCCAGCGCGCCATCAGCGGCACTCGCAGGCGCGCCTCCGAGAGTTCGGCGGCATGAGGCCATGGCGCGTGGGGACGCTGGCCGGGAGGTGGGGGCAAGGCGGTGCTGGTGAACACCACCAGGGTGTGGTTGGAGAGGTTCAACCGCCCCACTTCCGCCAACAGCCTGCCCACGTCCGCGTCGAGGCGCTGGAGCGTGGCCGCCTGAGGCCGCGGGGAGGGGGCAGGGCTGGGCGACAAGGGGGGGTAGGCGAGGTAAAGGAAGAAGGGCTTGAATTTGTTGACGCGCACGAAGTTGGTGGCGGCCTGGATGATCAGGTCGGTGGCGGGCAAGCCTCGGTAATGGTAGAAGTTTTTTTCGAGCATTAGCAGGTCGGCATTGCGCCAGAGTTGCGTCGGATAAAAATCCTCGGCGTGCCGGAGGCTCAAGTAGCCCAGCCACTCGTCGAAACCTTGTCGGGGGGGGATGCTGGCCGAGGCGGGCGTTCCGATCCCCCACACGCCCAGAACGCCGGTGACGTAACCGGCCGCTCGAAGCAGCGCGCCCACGGTGACCGCATCGGCAGGCAGCTGGAATTCGCCGGCGCCGGCGGCCGGCCAGGCGCCGGCGTGGCGTCCGGTCAGCAGGCAGGCGCGGGAGGTCGGGTTGTCGGGGCTGCCTGTGTAAGCCTGCGTGAAACGCATGCCCTCGGCGGCCAGCCGGTCCAGGTGGGGTGTCCGGCCGTCCGTCGCGCCATAGCCGCCGAGCTGATCGCAGCCCACCGCGTCGGCCAGGACCAGGATCAGGTTGGGCTTGCGGGTCGCCCAGTATTGCCCGGACAACGACCAGCCCGCCGGCGTGGCAGCCGTGGCCGCCACCGCCAGCAGCAGGCCGCATCCGATGGAAACGCGCTGCATCAGACAAGTTGGACGGGCCGACGCCGCCCTCGTCACGTCGCGCGCACGCCTTAACAAAAGGACGGCCTTGCGGCCGTCCTGTGACGGTGACTTGGGCGTGAGCCATGGCGCTCCGCCGGCACCCTCGATTCGTTGGACCTTGCGGGAACCGGTCCCGATATCCTGGCCAGCGCCGGGTCAGGGATTCCGTGCCGCCGGGACCCGGCGGCCATTCAAGGCGTCATTTCGCGGGTCGGACCGGCTTGGCTCCGGGCGGGAGGGTGGCGGGGCGCTGGCCGCGCTTGGAGTATTTTTCCCACTGGGCGTCGGTGAGGACAGCTTTCAACTTGGCGTTGGTGGCCTCGCGGATCTCGGCGTATTTGGCTCTGCGCTGGTCGTTCGGCATCTTGGTTTCCTTGCGCAGCTCGGCGATCTTTTTGGATTCCTCCTCGAAGATCGGTCGGACCTTTTCCTTCTGGGCGTCGCTGAGTTGCAGGTAACTGGCCAGGAAGTCCGTGCGGTCGCGCATGACGGGGCGCTTGCCCGGGGGCGCGGGCTTGACTTGAACGGCGGGAGCCGGCCGGGCTCCAGGCTGCGCTTGAACGGCCGGAGCCGCCTTGCTGGGAGGCGCGGCAGGGGGGGCATCGGCAGCTTGGGCCAACCCGCCTCCCATCAGCGCCAGGGCGGACAGTGTGATCAGGTATTGGGTCATCATTGGATTCTCTATTGTTTTTTGCGCTTCTGCATGCGCTGGGCATTGAGCTTCTGCCACTTCTCGGATTGCTCGGGCGTCAGGATGGCCTTGAGCTTTGCTTGGTAGCCTTCCATGAGCGCCCGCATCTTCTCGTTGCGCTGTTCCCGGGTGAGGCTGGTGTCCTTTCTCATTTCTCGCATCTTGGTCATGTTTTCCTGCTGAACTGCTTTGAGTTTCTCCACCTGCGACTCGTTCAGGTTCAGCTCTTTCGTCATCATTTCGATGCGATCTGCGCGGCCTTCCGTGCGGCCTTTGCTCTTTTCGCTGCGGCCTTCAACGGCCTTTTCCGCGGCTTGCGCCAGCGGCCCGAAAGCGACGAGCGCGCCCAGGAGGATCACAGCAGACAGAAGTGCTTTCTTCATACAATTGATTATTGTGTTGTTGAATGTTGCGGCCACCGGGCTGCGACATGCTTGCCCCAGGCGGCCTGGTTACTAACGAGCAGACGTTGGACGCGGGTCCAGGTTACAAGATTCATTCCGGGAGGGCGCGAGGGCGTGCCGCCGGCAGCCTCGGTGGGCCTCAGGAGGAGGCCAGGTAGGGGATGGTCAGAGGACCTTGCGGCAGCACCGCCACCCGCGCCGAGGCGGGCAATCCGGCCAGCAGCTGGCGCACATCGGTCTCGAGGTCTGCGCAGGGCTCGAGGTGGATCGCCCGAAGGACTTCGGGCGGCAACGAGCTGAAGACGCGCACCTCGGCGCGGCACTGGATTTGGGCCAGGATCTGGGCTTGCCACTGCTCCGGGTGACTGAAGCCGGGTTGGTTGAGCTGCGCGAGGAGGGCTTCGGGTCCCGCCGCGCTGCGCAACAGCCGGTCCATTGGGCTGCCCGACGGCACGCCCTCGCGGCATTCGGACGCCAAAAGGATCGTGCCGCCGGGCTTCACAATCCGCGCCGCCGCGCTGATTCCCTTGACGCCCTGGTATAGATTGAGGTCGAGGGGGTAGCCGCTGTTGGTGGTCACCACAATGTCAAACGGCGCCTCGACCGCTTGCATCGCCGACCGCCGCACGAACTCGCCCCCTGCCCGGTGCGCCTCGATCATGTCCCCCGCAAACACCCCCGTGATCTGGCGCGCCTCGTTCAGCGTCACATTCACCAGAAAACTCGGGCCCGCCCGCAGCGCGACTTCCCGCAACTCCTCCCACAGCGGGTTGCCTTCGGTCACGCCGAAGGTCGCGTTGGGGTCGCTGAGGTTGCGCGGGCCGTGGTTGCTGGTGACGGTGCTCAACGCCGCCGCGCCCGGGATGATGCCTTTGACGCCGCCGCTGAACCCGGCGAAGAAGTGGGGTTCGATGAAGCCCGTGACGATGCGCAGGTCGGCGTCGACAACGTGCCGGTTGATCAGCGCCGGGGTGCCGTCGCGCAGCATGCCCAGGGGGACGAAGGCTGCCGGGTTGTCGGGCTCGTTGTTGACCACCCGGTAGCGGGCGGCCACGGCGGGTGTCAGCAGACGCTCCAGTTCCTCGCGCGGAGCCGGCCGATGGGTGCCGGTCTCGTTCAGCAGCACGAGGTTGTCCGTGGGAACGCCCTCCAGGTGCTCCAACAACCACGGAATCAGCCGCTCATTCGGCGTCGCCCGCGTCGCGTCGGTGAACAGGACACACACCCGCCCGTCCCGAGGCAGCCGCTGCCGCAGGGGATCCGAGCCGATCGGATGCTCCAGCGCCTGCCGCACCGCCGCCTCCTCGTCCGCCAATCCCGGCACCGGCGCCGGCGCAATCACCGTCGTGCGACCGTCGGGCATCTCCACCGCCAGATGCCCCCGCCCATACGCAAGTTCGACTCTCATCGGATTCCAGATATCACAGCTCAGGTTTCGGTTTTCCGCAGTGGGCAATCGGCAATTCGCATGGCTCGCACCCGGCCGGCCGCATGATTCGCGCCTGCTGCACAGCCGGGGCTCTCTACCAGCCCATGAGAGCCGCAATGACCCTCATGACGGGCGGGTCGTCGGGAAACATGACCGGCAGCTCCCCGGTGCGGGCGGTGCGTTCGCCGGCGCGTCGCGCCATGACCTTCACCGGGCAGCCGCAGGCGCTGTAGATGAACGTCACTTCGCGCTCGGCGCGGTCGGGCCAGAACTCGCGCACGGTCTGGCCGGTGTCGCGGAGGCGGGCGTCGAGGATGGACGCGGGGTTGCCGGAGCCGTCGATCATGAAGGCGCGGCCGGTGCCGTCGTCGATCAGGATGGTGAGGTGATGGCCGGTGAAGAGGGTGGTGTTGGTGCCCTGAACGACGCGGCTTTGCCAGAGCACCTCGCCGGTGTTGCGGAAGACCAGCGACCCCCGGCCCGGCTTCTCGGTGCTCAGGTGCATCGACAGATGCAGCTTCTTGCCGTCGGCCGTCGGTTCCCCATAGGCGTCGAGCACGGCAAACACGCGCCCCTGGCGGTCGTCGGGTTCGTGGCGCCGTTCGATGGCTTGCAGCGCCTCGGCAATGCCGGGCACACGCGGGCCGAAGTCCAGTTCCACCGTCACCATGACCGCGCGGTTGATTTCCATCGCCTCCTCGGCCGGGCCCGTGTCGCCGGCCTGCGCGCTGGTGGGGACGGCGGCGGCGGCCGGGCCGGCCCCGGTGCGGCCGGACGGCGGGCGGAACTTGATGAAGGCGGCAACCAGCACCGCCACCACGGCCAGCACCACAATCGCGGCGGCGACGCGGAATCCTCGGCGGCGCCGCGCGGTGCGGGGGCGCTCCAAAGATTGAGCGAGTCTGTGCAGGTTCGACATGTGCCAATCCAACGCGCGGTCCGAGCCGCGTGCCTGTTGCGGCCCTTTATGCCTGGAAAAGCCGCCGCCGGCAATCTTTTCCACGAAGCGGCCCGCGCGCTCGGTGTCTCCGGGGCTTGCCGGCAGCAGAGCGCGATCGCGCAGCCCGCGCCTGCGCGTCGCTCATCGGAGATTCCGGTCAACCCAAGTCGCGGGAGCGACGACACGGGGGGAGCCGTTGCAGACGTCGGCGGCGCTGATCCGGTCAAGTGTGCTGACCAGCCAGTCCGGCTGATGGCACGCCAGCTCCGCGTAAGGCGATCCCCCGGTCGCCACCGCCAGCACGCGGGCCCCAATCATCCGGCTGCAGGCAATATCCCTGGGGGTGTCCCCCACCACCAACACCTCGTCTCCCCGCAGCCGGGTCCGCAGCTGCCGACAGCCGCGTTCCAGCGCCACCACAGCCAGCTGGTTGCGGTCCTCGTGGTCGTCCCCGAACGCGCCCATCCGAAAATGTTCCCAGAGGCGGTAGTAGGTCAGTTTGATCTGGGCGCCGAGCCGGATGTTGCCGGTGAGCAACCCCAGCACGGGCGGCTGCGGCAGCGCCTCGAAACCCCGCAGCAGCTCTCGCACGCCGGACAACACCTGTCCCGGATACTGCGCCATCAGGTGGTCCAGCCAGAACACATACGCGTCCAGAAAACGCCGGAAATTGTCCGGCGACGGCTCGATCCGGTGCCGTTTGAAGAAGTCGCGGACGATGGCGGGATCGGTGCGGCCGGCGAAGGCGAGCTGGACCGTGCCGTTGGGCACGTTGAACTGGGTTTCGCACACGCGGTCAAACGCCTTCTGCCCCGCTCCTCCCGTGCGGATGAGCGTTCCATCGATGTCGAACAAAACCAGGCGAATCATGAAAACTGGGGAGAATAGTCCACAGCCGCGCCGTTGGCAATCCTTCCTCAACACCCCGCACAGGCAGGCAGGAAGCCCGGATGATTTTGCGTTGCTTGACCGGCCACGGACTGGCAGCTTCGCGCCGGCACGGCACCGAAACCCGATTGGCTCCGCTCAATGACCCCCATCGCTCCGCCTGTTCCCCTGATGCAAAGCCCGCCGGGAGCGGAGACGGTGATTGACGGGGTGCGTTATTTGTATTTTGCGGGCACGGGCTATTTGGGGTTGGCGGGGCATCCGGAGGTGATTGAGGCTGCGTGTGACGCGACGCGCCGTTATGGGGTTCATTCCGCCACGTCGCGCAGCGGGTTCGGGCATAACCCGGTCACGCTGGAGGTGGAACGCGAGGCGGCGGCGTTTTTCGGGATGGAAACCGCCTTTTATTACAGTTCCGGCTACGTGACCAACCACATGGCGGTGCAGGCCCTGGCCGCTTCGGCCGGCGCCCTGTTCGTGGATGCAGCAGCCCATTTCTGCATCGAAGAAGCGGCGCGTCTGGCGGGCCGGGCCGTCATCCGCTTCCGGCATCGCGACCCGGGGCACCTGGCCGAAACGCTTGGGGATCACCTTCGCCCCGGCCAGCAGCCGCTGGTGCTGTCCGACGGCGTGTTCGCCCTGACCGGCGCGGTGGCGCCCCTGCGCGAGTATGTGCGCGCGCTGGCCTCGCACGCCCCGGCGGCGCTGGTGGTCGACGATGCGCACGGGTGGGGCGTTTTGGGCGAACAAGGCCGGGGATCGCTCGAGCACCTGGGGCTGTGGACGGCCACCGTCAACGCCGACGCGGCCGCCGACGGGGTGAAGCTCTTCGTCGGCGGCACCCTGGCGAAAGCCCTGGGCGGTTTCGGCGGCGTGATCCCCGGCAGCCGCTCCTGGGTGGACGCCGTGCGAGCCGCCTCCCACTATTACGATGGGGCCAGCGCTCCGCCGTGTGCGGCGGCCGGCGCTTCGGCGCGGGCGCTGGCGATCGTGCGGCGCCATCCCGAACTGCGGCGGCGGCTGCAGGCGAACATCCGGCAATTGCGCGCCGGGCTGGGTGGGCTGGGGCTGGAGATCGGCGACTCGCCCGCCGCGCAGGTCGGCGTTTCCATCGGCGATGCAACCAACATGCGGCGCATTCACGAGACGCTGAAGACCCGGGGCATTTTGGTGCCTTACATCGCAGCCTACTCGGGCAGCGGACAAGCCGGCTTGCTGCGCTTCGCCGTGTGCGCCACGCACACCCCCGGGATGATCAGCCGGCTGTTGGACGAACTGCGCCGCGTCTTGTGACGCGGCATCACCGTTGGCCTGAGCCCCTCCTCCCCATGCAATTGATCCTCCGCGACCTGGATCTGCCCCTGCGCCACCCCTTTACCATCGCGCACGGCACCACCACCGTGCAGCACAGCCTCCTCGTGGAACTGCGCCTCGAGGGCCTCAGCGGCTACGGCGAAGGCGCCGGCGGCAAGTTCTACACCGCAACGCCCGCCAGCATGCGCCAAACCCTCGAAGCCGCCCGCAGCCGGATCGAGTCGGAAACGGTGGACCCGCCCGAGGCGATGTGGGAACGCCTGCTGCCGGTGTTGGGACACGATCGATTTGCGCTCTGTGCGCTGGACCAGGCCGCGCATGACCTCTGGGGCAAACGCCGCGGGCAGCCGGTCTACCGGCTTTGGGGATTGCAGCTCGACCGGCTGCCGCTGAGCAATTACACCCTGGGCATCGATTCCGTGGATCGCATGGTGGCCAAGCTCAAAGAGTTCGACGGCTGGCCCATTTACAAGATCAAACTGGGCACGCCCGACGACCTCGCCATCGTGCGGGAACTGCGCCGCCACACAACCGCCACGTTCCGCGTCGACGCCAATGGCGCCTGGTCGGTGGACGAAACCCTGCGCAACGCGCGCGCGCTCAAACCCCTGGGCGTCGAGTTCATCGAACAACCCCTTCCCCCCGGGGATTGGGACGGCAGCCGGCGCGTGTTCGCCGAGTCGGTTCTGCCGGTGATGGCGGATGAGAGCTGCCAGGTGGAGGAGGACGTGGCGCGTTGCGTCGGGCATTTCCACGGCGTCAACGTCAAACTGGTCAAAGCCGGCGGCATGACCCCCGCCCGCCGCATGATCCTGCACGCGCGCGACCTCGGCCTGAAAACCATGGTGGGCTGCATGACCGAATCCAGCGTCGGCATCTCCGCCATCGCGCAACTCCTGCCGCTGCTTGAGTTCGTGGACATGGACGGCGCCGTGCTGATCGCCCGCGACATCGCCACCGGCATCCGCCTGGACCATGGCCGGCCCGTGTTCCCCAATGCGCCCGGCAACGGCGTCCGGCTGTTGTGAGACGGGGGTTCCGAATTACCGATTCTTCGGGTTAAAGCCCGGACGGTTCCTTGCCCGCCAGGCTTGATTGCCCACCTTCTCCAAGGGACACCGCGGCTCCCACCTCAAAAATATTCTTTCGAACAAGGCTTGGCGCGTGCCCTCTGGGAGGGCTTGCGCGCCGCCCGCCTGCCGCCAGATCTGCCGCCCTTGGGCCAGATCCGCTT